>JAGXHZ010000076.1 GCA_024635855.1 Sulfuricurvum sp. | reverse complement strand
CGACGTGTGCTTTTACTTTACCACGGCGTGATTCTACCCACACCATCTCTCCACGCTTCACTCCACGCTTTTGTGCATCATCAGGATGCATATAACACAATGCCTCAGGAACTGCACGATAAAGTTCAGGAACACGCATCGTCATGGTACCACTGTGCCAGTGCTCGAGTACACGACCGGTACAAAGCCAAATATCATAGTTTTTATCCGGTACTTCGGTCGGTTCCATATACGGACGGAAGAAAATTTTGGCTTTATTATCCAAATTCACTTTCGCACTGTTCGTAACCCCTTTAAGATTTCCGGTTGGAATGTCTTTGAACGCATGACCGTAGAATGCGAATGCTCCATTGTTTGCTTTTTTCGCATACGGATCGTATTTCGCGTTATAACGCCAGAACGTTTCTTTACCATCGACAACCGGCCATTTTAAACCGCGTACACGGTGATAGGTATCGAAATCGGCGTAGTCATGACCATGCCCGTCACCAAATTTGCGATACTCTTCCCAAAGATATTTTTGGATAAAGAAACCATATCCTTTGAACGGTTTTCCATCGCTTCCGATAACATTACGTTTGTCGCCTTCAACTTCAGAGTTTTGATACCCTTTGCCCACAGGATCAGGCCATTTAAATGCTTTTGCCCGTGCATTGCCAAAAAGAACATCGTACAAGGTTGAGTTATCGTTGTATCCCATTGCTTTGGCTTTACCCATAACGTCAGGTAATCCGCCATCAAGTCCTGGGATAGGTTGTGCTCCCCATACTTCTTTGATCGTAAAGCGTTTAGAAAGCTCTACAAACTGCCATGTATCTGACATCGAATCACCCATTGGAGTGACTTGCTGACGCCAATGTTGTGTTCGGCGTTCTGCATTACCGTACGCTCCCCATTTCTCATACATCATCGCACTTGGCAGAATCAAATCGGATACTTTTGCTGAAATTCCCGGATAACCATCGGACGTTACGATAAAGTTGTCCATATTTCGTGCCGCTTTAATCCAGTGATCTGCATTACCGGTATCTTGATACGGATTACAAACACTGACCCATGCAAATTTCACCTTGCCATCTTCGAGATCACGGTGGATCTGAGTAAAGTGAGATCCTGCTTTTGGATTAATCGTTCCATCAGGAATCGCCCAGATGCCCTCTGCCATTTTACGGTGAGCAGGGTTCATAACGACCATATCCGCAGGAAGTCGGTGGCTGAATGTTCCTACTTCACGCGCCGTTCCGCACGCAGATGGCTGACCTGTGAGTGAGAATGCGCCATTACCCGGTTTTGCTTGTTTGCCCAGTAAGAAGTGAACCATATACGCTTGCTCATTAACCCATGTTCCACGTGTATGCTGATTGAAGCCCATCGTCCAGAAGGTCAAACATTTACGTTTTTTCTCGATGTAAAGATCTGCCATTTTTTTAAGTTTTGCTTTGTAGCTTTCCATGCTCTCATCTGCATCACCTTTAGAAACGTGTGCAACATAATCGAGGGTATAGGGAGCAAGACCTTTTTTGAACTCTTCAAAAGTGATTTTCCAATGTTTGTTCGCATCATTGGTATTTTTCATTTCCAGTGTATCGCCCTCTTTATAGCCTAAATACCCAAGACTGACTCCCTCGTCGGCAGTTAGTACTTTAGATTTTTGTTTGGCTGCGGTATCGAGCTCTTTCGTCCCATATTTAGGGTGGTGAATATCTTCACGAAGCCCGTATCCGATGTCCACAGGACCGGTTGCAAATACGATATTTTTATCTAAGAACTCTTTGTCCATGGCTTCAGGGTGATTGTAAACAATCTCACGAGCGATGTAGTTCCAAATCGCCAAATCGGTATTAGGCTTGAAGATGATTTCGACATCCGCTAAGTCCATGGTACGGTGCTTGTAGGTAGAAAGAACAACAACTTGTACTTTATCAGGATTACTAAGTTTACGATCACTGACACGTGACCAGAGAATAGGGTGCATTTCCGCCATGTTTGACCCGAATGCAACGATCGTTTCGGCAAGCTCAATATCTTCATAACAGCCCGATGGTTCATCCGCTCCAAAGACGTTCATGAATCCAGTAACAGCAGATGCCATACAAAGACGTGCATTGGGATCGATGTTGTTGGTACGGAATCCTGCTTTCATAAGCTTGAGTGCAGCATGTCCTTCCATCGCCGTTTGCTGACCGGAGCTGAACATCGCGATGCCGGTAGGTCCTTTTTCTTTGAGCGCTGATTTGATGTGAATTTCCATCTCATCAAAAGCACGTTTCCAGCTGACGGGTTTAAATTTACCTTGCTTATCAAACTGACCTTTATCGTTCATACGCAACAACGGCTGAGTAAGACGATCCGCACCGTACATGATTTTGGCGTTAAAATATCCTTTGATACAGTTAAGACCACGATTAACCGGAGCCAATGGATCACCCTTGACCGCGACGATACGATCATCTTTGGTTGCCATCATAATACCGCATCCCGTTCCGCAAAAACGACATGCCGCTTTATCCCAACGCCATCCTGCCTGACCCTGAGCTGACGCTGCTTCGACTGAAGCAGGAACTGCCATTCCTATTGCTGTTGCGGCAGACGCTGCTGCTGCACTTTTTAAAAATTCTCTTCTATCCAATGACATAAAAGCCCCCTTAGTGGAATCACTTGTTCGCTCCAAAATGGACGAACTCCTTAAGTTTTCCTGATGCTATGAAATAACTCATGCACTTTAAACATTATAAAGAAATAGGGAAGAAAAGGTTTTGACTTAGGTCAAGAAACTAAAAAATGCCGATTAGGCATTTCGTATTTCATTGGCTTTTTGGAGGTTATTTTTAAGTTTTTTAAGACGCAGAGAGGTTTGGTGCAGTTCTTCGCTTACTTGGATCATCACATCTTCACTTTGTTCTAGCAGTTCTTCGGCTTCAGGAGTGGAACTCATGAGGCTGGCGGTTGCTGCTTCGCTCTTTTCGACCGCATCCGTAGCACTTTGGAGCGCTTCTTCGACATTACGTAAAAAGTACTCAATATGGGAGCAGGCAATATCGAGTTCATTTCCACTTTGTGTCATGTTTTCTTCACCGCTGATACTTTTTGAATGTTCTAGGAATTTTTCAAAATTACGCTGTATTTGTAAGGTTGTACGCGCCATATAGAGGATAATACCAAAGGAGATGAGGGCAAGGGTAATTTGAATACGGTGCGCCAGCACTCGTTTTTCCATCATTGATTCTTCGTATTGATTGACCGCTTTGTCCATCAATGTCAGTGTCTGATCCCCATTCTCATAAATAGTTTTGAGATCGTACAAATTGTGATCACCTTGTAAATAACGATCGATCAGTCCTCCCATACGATTCCAATGTCTATGCACTTCCATCATGGTGATATCGATTTTTTCATTTTTAAATGCATGATAGTCTGACGTCGTTGCACTAAGCTGTTTAAAATTACGATCAAATTCTTCTCGTGCACTTTGCAGTCGCTCATAAGCTCCATCTTCATCCACCAACAGACGATGAAGCTCCAAGACGGTACGCTGTGAGAGCATTCGTTGTTTTCCGGCGGTATTGATCACTTTGGCATCGAGTTTTTGAGATGAATTGAGCCAAATATCGACCAAAATAATCGTGATAAGATTAACTGAGAGAATGAGAACGATCCAACGAATTTTAGTAGATATGGATTGCATTAGAGCCCCTCCGTAAAATAGTGTGCTAACTCATCTCGTGAGAGGATGAGCGTTTTGTGATCTTCTTCGATGATAATACCTTTACGGATAAATTTAGCCAATACGCGTGAAAGGGTAGCTGGCTGAATATTAAGACGATAGGATATTTCTTGTTTTTTCAGACTGTTATAAAGATCAAGATTTCCGTGCAGCATTTTAGCAACTTTTGCAGTGACATCGTGCACCATCCCCATCGTTACCATACAATCGATCATTTGTTTTTGATTCGCGAGGAGATTGACCAGTCGAATCAGTAAGGTATTGTCATTTTTGACAACCTCATTAAAGGCTTTTAAATCACACGACATCACACGGCTGTGAGAAAGAAACTCAACATTGCTAAAACAGCTGATACGATCACAATCAAGTGAACCGATATTGGTCAGTAATGCTTGATCTTTTAAGGTATACAAAAAAACTTCATTATCAAATCGATCCACTTTATAAAATTTCACTTCCCCCTCAAGGAGAAAATAAACACGATTAATATCATCATCTTCATAGACTAAGATATCTGATGCTTCATAGTTTTTTATTTTTGTATTGATGGATAATGGGGATAGTTGTTGCGGATCACATCCTTTAAAAAAATCAAGTTGTTCCAACATCAATGTAGTATTTCCTTTTATAATAATCTATTTTAAATCATAGCAGAGTTGTCTTTCATTAGAATTGACGTAAATCAAGAACATCCATTTGCGGATAAGCTACTATAAGCAAGCATAAATAAAGAAGGTTGAGTGAATGTTGATAGACAGTTTTAACCGTGAAGTAAATTATTTACGTGTATCCGTCACCGAACGATGCAATTTCCGATGTCGTTACTGTATGGCTGAAAAACCCTTTAGTTGGGTACCAAAAGAGAATCTCCTTAGCTACGAAGAGCTTTTTGCCTTTATCAAAATCAGTATTGACAGCGGAATTCGTAAAATCCGTATTACAGGCGTAGAGCCAACCACACGAGAAAATCTCGATGAGTTAATTGCCATGATTCACACCTATGCACCCGAAGTCGATATCGGGCTTACGACCAATGGGTTTTTACTCCCTGCAATGGCCCAAAAGCTCAAAAGGGCAGGGCTAAAACGTGTCAATATTTCTCTTGATTCACTGGAGAAAGCGACACTTCATTATATCGCCCAAAAAGATGTTCTTGAATCAGTACTAAAAGGGATAGATGCTGCAATTGATGCCGGATTATCCGTCAAAATTAACAGCGTTATTTTACGCGGAATCAACGATCACGAAATAGGGTCTTTGTTCGAATATGCCCAAAATATCGGTGCGCAAATACGTTACATCGAATACATGGAAAACATTCATGCTTCCGATGGGATAAAAGGGCTTACAAGCTATGAAATACTCTCAGAACTCTCTAAAACTCACTCATTTTCTCGTATCATAAATGAAAAAAGCGGTCCCGCAAATTTGTATGAAACGTCTAAGGGTTATCGCTTCGGAACAATTGAACCCCATCGTCATGATTTTTGTGCAACCTGCGACCGTCTTCGTCTGAGTGCTGAGGGAGATTTGATCGGGTGTTTGTATTTCGAGGGGGCAAAAAACATCAAAGAAGCAATTCGCAACGGCGATACCCAAGTGGTGTATAAAATGTTAGCCGAAGTGGTCGATAACAAACCCGAAAAAAATCTCTGGGGAATTGATAATGGAGAGATTTCCTCGCGTGCATTTTATCGGACGGGGGGATGATGTTCAACAATCTATTCCTCGAGATAATATCCAACTCCTGAAGCATTTTTGATGACATCTTCGGAAAGCTTTTTACGTAAACGCCATACTAGAGTTCGTACACTGTTTACGCTCGCATACTCTTGCCCCCAAATATAAGTCATGGCTAGTTCAAAATCGACTGTACGTCCAAAATTAATAGCCAATATGCGGATAAAAGCATTCTCTTTTTTACTCATGTAAATCTTTTTATTTTTATAAAAAGTCTCTCCAAGTGAAATGTCATGTCGATAATGTTTTCCAAATTCGACAATAGGTTTATCGGAACTTTTTTTAACAAAGAGAAGCTTTTCGAGATCCTCTTTGTTGTGCTTTAGCTCATCGATGTTGACGAATCTTTTTTGCTCTTCTTCGAAACGATACAGTGCCATTTGAATTGTTGTGTGAAGATTGAGTGGTTCAAAAGGTTTGACAATATAGCCATAAGGCTCTGTCTGCTTGGCATTTATAAGTGTATTGCTTTCAGAGTGGGCAGTGAGATAGATAAAAGGGCGCGGCATTTTAGTACGAATAAACTGCGCTATTTCTATTCCTTCTTTCTGACCTTTTAATTCTATATCAATGAGTACGATGTCGGGATAGTAAATTTTTAGTTTTTTTTGAGCACTTTGCTTATCATTAGCGACGGAGACCACCTCATATCCGAATGTCTCCAACGATAGCGTTAAGTTGAGCGCTGTAACATCATCATCTTCAACAATAAGTATTTTAATGGATGCCACAGGACTCCTTTTTAATTTTTAGTGAGTATTTTGATAGTTAGATAGATTCAAACATAATAGCAAATGCCTAAGAGATAGTATTTGATATAGATCAAAGTTTAGTGCTCCCAATACTTCTTACTTTTCATTAATTTCTTGATATGCGGAGAAAGGTTTTTATCGGCTTGACCAATCGTCCAAAGTTCTTTACTCAAGGAGCGTATGGCATTTTCAAAATTATTGTCAATCAGGGATAAAAAGGATTCGCCGGAAAAAAATTCTTCCAACAACTTTTTTTCTGCGTCAAAACGACAAAAAGCTATTTTGTAAAAATGGGTATTATCCAAACTGTGCAACATCATTTTTGACCCTGTTTCAAGCTTCGCCAAAAACCATAACGCACAAAACTCCTCCGAAT
>JAGXHZ010000075.1 GCA_024635855.1 Sulfuricurvum sp. | reverse complement strand
TTTGACTATTTTAAGCTTAATTCTATTATCAGGCTATATTATAGTTGGAAGTGCCCTCTATGAATACACCAATAAATATGCTGAAAATCAAAATAAAAAGAAACTCGATCAAATTTTACTCAATCAGCGTGCTTTACATCTTTATTTGGAAGATCATCTTAAACCCGTTATTTATAAACTGAAAAAAGAAAATAAACTCTATAACGACTTTTTTAATCCAAAAGTTCTCTCTTTTACTTATATTGCCAGAGGTATCCACCAGCATCTTAATATACTTCGTAAAGATGAAAATAAAACACAAATATATTATAAACTAGCTAGCGATAATCCACGTAATACAGTTAATCAAGCTAACGCAGATGAGTTAAATATCCTTAAACAATTTCGGAACGATCAAACGTTTAAAGAATACAGTCTTATGATTAAAGAAAACGGTCACCATTATATTTATTATGCAATGCCCATCGAACCAAACAAAGAGTCTTGCATGAAATGCCACTCTACTGCTGATAAAGCCCCTCGTGAATTGATCGAAGAATACGGATCAGTTGCAGGGTTTGGAGAAAAAGTGGGAAATATTCGCGCCATGATCTCACTTAAAATGCCGTTTGACGATGAGCTACGTGAAGCAAATCGAATCTTTATATTTACAATGGCTATTTTAGGCTTTTTTTTACTTTTACTTTTTGGTGTCATTGTTTATTTTCTACGCCGACTTGACGTAAGTCAACAAATTATCGAAGAAAGAAACAAAGCTCTTTCTATTCTTGCCGAACACGATAGTCTAACCAATACCTATAATCGACGTAGTTTTGACAGTGATTTAGAACATCAAATAAACGATACCTCCGTGATACTGATAATATTTGATATTGACTATTTTAAACGCATTAACGATACTTATGGACATCAAGTCGGAGATGAAGTTCTTAAAATGTTATCAACGCTAATTCGTAACAATCTCAGAGATTCTGACCAACTTTACCGAATCGGGGGTGAAGAATTTGCAATCATATCTCGAAATCAAGAAATAGAAAATATAACACAAGTTGTCGGACGTCTTTTGAACATAGTCAGCGAATACCATTTCGGTTTCAATGATGTTATTCATATTAGTGCGGGTATTGCAGTAAAAGAAGATTCCGATACCGTATTCACTCTTTACAAACGAGCGGACGATGCACTTTATCAGGCAAAAGAGAATGGGCGGAATCGATACGTCATTTTATAAATAAAGGTTTAAATTGCTTTATTTTTTTCCAATAGTTGAAAAAATTCATCTTCCGGAACAGGCTTAGAAAAATAATATCCCTGATAGTAGGCACACCCTTTTTCACGTAAATATTCCATTTGATACTCCTTTTCGACCCCTTCTGCAATAACATGAAGATTCAGTGTTTGTCCCATAGCGATAATGGTATTAATCAAAATATGGTCATTGTCAGCACCTTCTGTAATATCATCCACAAAACTTTTGTCAATTTTCAGTGAATCAATCGGGAATTTACGTAAATAGGAAAGTGAAGAATACCCCGTTCCAAAATCATCCATGCAAATATCAATTCCGAGTATTTTTATTTTTTTAAGTACATCAAGCGTTGTCTCTAGATATTCCATCATGATACTTTCTGTAATTTCAATCACAAAGTGAGTAGGATTTATCCCGCTGGTTTGCATGGCGTATTCAATATCAGAGTAGAGGTTAACGTTTTGAAACTGACGTGTTGAAACGTTACACGAAACATGAACATCATTAAATCCTGCATTTTCCATCCGCCTAATCATTCTAACCGTTTCATTGATAACCCATGTCCCTAAACTCAAAATAAAACCGGTATTTTCAGCAATGGGTATAAAACTAATGGGAGAAATAAGCCCTTTTTTCGGATGTTTCCAACGAATTAATGCTTCTGAACCAATAATTTTACCTGTTTCGATTTCAATCTTCGGTTGATAAAACAATACAAATTCTTCTTCTTTCAATGCACGCTGCATATCGTTAGCGATATTGACTTCTTCATGAATTTGATGATTTAGCTCGGTAGTAAAAAAACTAAATTGATCACGTCCTTCTGCTTTTGCTTTGTACATAGCGATATCTGCGTACTTCATCAATTCATTGATATCATGTGAATCATCCGGATAGATCGCTACTCCAATACTTGTCGATAATCTCAGGATATGCCCTTTGATGATCCATTCCGTTCTAAATGCTTCCAAAATTTTGACAATAACCTGCTCAAGTGAAGTATGGTTATTTACATCATTTACGATAACAATAAACTCATCTCCGCCAATGCGTGAGACAACATCATTCCCTCGTACAATAGACGTTAATTTTTTGGAGACTGCTTTAAGGAGAGCATCACCTACATTATGACCAAGAGTATCGTTAATGTTTTTAAAATGGTCCAAATCCAAAAATAAAACAGCAAATTTTATTTTATACCGATTGGCATTCTCTACCATCAAACTTAATTGTGAATACAAGCTTTGACGATTGGCGAGACCTGTCAATGAATCATGCAATGAGGTATAAGTAAGGTTTTTATTAAGCCCTGAAATCTCATTTTCAGATCGGTTGAGTTCCACAGCATATTCTATTTGCAATTTTATAATGTAACCCAATACAAATGCTTCTGCAATGACAAAGACAGCATGCAGCAAGACAATATCAAACCCGCATCCGTAATTAAAAATCATCACAGGCATATCGAATAATGATAGCTCATACAACTGAAGATAGTTGAAAACGATATGGTGAACAATCGTAGTCGCTGCTGCTACAAAAACCGGAATAATGTCTTTATAGAGTGTAAGCATTGCCATAGCAATAAAAACATGAAAGTGCATCTCAACACGACCAAGATGCTGTTGTATAAATACCAGTGAAAACAACATCAGACCTACTGCAACAAGAGCACGCATCACCTGTGTACCATTAAAATAGCGGTATGCAACTAAGAGTGGAAGTAGTATAAGCCCTCCACTTAATAAGCCATATTTATAAGTATCGTAACTAATAGACGTAATAAAAATGGCTATAAACCAATGTATAGCCAGCAGTACGAGCATAACTTTATCCGCTTGGATAAAATGCTCATTAAAATTTTCAGTCGCAAATTTTGGTACTCTTGGAAATGTCAATAAATGTTCAAGAGTAGCACGATTCATTCTATATCCTTTTGTATTTCAAGTATATCATGAATGAGTCTTTTTTGATTAAGAGGATGCGTTGTATAGATATTTTTCATTAGCAATAGCCCATTCTTTTGCCGTTGCAGTAAATAAAGATGATCACTGTGATCAATCTCACCTTCATCACGCAAGCTATTTGAAAAGAAAAGGCTAAATTGTCTGTCAATGCCCATCAACTCTTTTTGGCTTAAATAAATGCCCTTAAATTCCGGATTAAATGATTTTGCAAAGAGATCAGGCTGATTGGATTCCAATTGTGGCATTAAATTAACAAATGAAAAAGAAACAAATGGCTACACAGGAGCAAATTCGGCAGAGTCATAAAAATTGCTAAGTTGCTTTAAAATAGGACTGCATACTTTAACACAACCTACATATCCAAAAAAGACCAGTATTAAATCTTTCTTAGCCGTGCCGAGATAAGGGGCATCGATATTTTTATTGACTATTATTTTGCCTGTTGTTTGTTGAGCGAAAAATAATGATTGTATTATAGGCACAGTCATTAATAAAAAAATGAAAAACAGTACGGCTAATATGATTTTTTTATTCATAATGTTGCTTCATTAAAGCAAGTTTCTTTTTGACCATTAATAATTCTGCTGAACATACTTCAAGCTCTGCTTCTACTTGATGTAAGTGAACTTTTTTTTGTAAGGAGACAAAATAGATAATGATAAGAAAAATTAAAAATAAAGTCATGAGGATAAAAAGAGTGTTTAAAATCATCTCCTGATGCTGCTCAAAAAAGTTTTTCTTTTCATATAAGACAATTGCATTGCGTGCCGTATATTCTGAAAGAATCAATCTTGATTCAATGAGTGCTCGACGATCAAATATATAACCATTAGGGCTTTTGACGATAGAATGAATAGACGAAAGAGGTTCGCCACTAAAATAACGTTTAACCAGTTTAGCCGCTTCAAATCCTTGTTTTGCTCCGCTGGTTACGAATCCGCCGACTACTCCTCCAACCAAGTAGGCATCTTCCATACTGCAGAGAATAAGGTGTGTATTGCTTTTTAAGGTATGAATGGATTCTTTAAGTGTCAAATTTCTACCGCTATGATCACTCCATCCTCCGATCGTAGTCAGCAGAACAAAAGATTTTGGAGTTTTTGGAAGCTGCTTCATGATATCGTCTATTGTATCGGATGAGAGAAAATGAAACGTATATTTAGGAAAATGATGTATCTTTTTTTTAATATCCGATTCAATGGACTGATACGTTGTTGATCTATCTCCTACAATCCATATATCACGTGTTTGAGGAGAAAATTGTTTGATTAATTCAATATTCGGTTCGATATCTTTAGTCTCATAAACACCTGTAAAATTTTTTGGATCCAATGAACTTACCAAAGAAAGGTTGTTAATACCTGAAAAAAAGATCGGTTTTCCGACAAATAAAGCTTTTTGATGGTTTGAAAAAAAAGTTAGCGCATTATCATCGGTAACATAAATGACATCTGGATTGTATTCTTTATATTTTTCTTGCAAATAGTGAAGAAAAAATGATTGGTACGATTTATCAAATTTAAGACGTTTGGTATCCAAATACTCTGTCGAAATTTCTAGTGGCAAAGATAATGATTCTTCCATGCTTGCAACAAATTTCTGGTGCTGCAATTTTGTCCATTCGTACTCTTGGGCATAGGAATGCAGAATAAAAATCCGTTTTTTACCCTGAGTATCCGCATTCAAAGTAAAAGCAAAAAAAACTATTATTAAAGTAAAAAAAATTCTCATTAAAATCCATCTATTAGATTTTGTTATTTTAACATATATAGAGTAAAAAAGGGGGAAAATAAAGTTTTTTTGAGAAATTTAGAAGATAGATTTTAGTTGAAACTAGTATTATTTCCCAAAACAAGGGAAATAACAAAAAATTACATTCCGAGTTTAGCTTTCGCTTCTTTGGCATATTTGATGCCTAAAGCCCATGCTGTATTATTCACTTCATGTACTTTTTTTGGAACTTTCGAAAGCATTACTTCACGAAGAGTTTCGGGATCAAGTACGCCGGTAAACTCATTGGTGATACCCAATGCAACAACCGATTGAGTAATAACATTACCCACTTCTTCTTTTGCAATGGTAATAATTGGAATCTCTACGATGATCCATTTTTGTCGGTCTTCTTCTGTCGGATGAACCAAGTTTGGCTCAATTACAATAATTCCGCCTGGTTTAACCCCATTTTTGAATTGTTGATAACTGACATTTGCAACGGAAAGCATAAAGTCAATTTCACCTTCATTTGCATACGGGTAAAAAATTTCAGTATCATCTAACGTAATATCAACAACGGTTGCCCCACCACGAACTTGTGATGTATACGTAGCTGTTTTAAGGCCATGACCGCCAAGTTTGATTTTAGCCGCAGCCATAATCTCACCGGCGAGAAGAACACCCTGTCCACCTACTCCTGTAAATCGTATCGTACTTCTCATGGTTTCTCCTTAGATTTTTTTCGCAAAATCGTCTTGTGTGATTTTTCCGCGCTTACCTTGTGCTGCTTCAATAACCATGTCATACATTTCACAATATTCAGCTTGTTGGACTTCACGCAATACGCCCGTAGGGAATTTGTTCATTTGCTCTTCAGGGCTTAATGCTTCCCATTTTTTCAATGGTGTAGTAATGCTGTCAATCCATTCAAGATTTTCCATCGCACTTGCCATCTTGTTTTTACGACCAAGGTTAATATGGCAGTTTGACATAATATCCATGAACGAGAATCCTTTATGAGAGAATCCTTTAACAAAGATTTTTTCCAATTTTTTAGGGTCAAGCATACTCTCACGCGCTACAAATGAAGCACCTGCACCAATAGCAAGCTTACATGCATCAAAAGTCGGGTCGATATTACCGTTTTGTGCCGATACACACCACATACCCTGAGGAGTCGTTGGTGAGATTTGTGAATTGGTCAAACCGTAGATGAAGTTATTAATCAAAATAAAGTTCAAATCGATATTACGACGACATCCGTGAATCGTATGGTTACCACCGATAGCAAGTCCGTCACCATCTCCTGCAACGACGATAACGTGCGCATCCGGACGAGTTAGTTTGATACCTGTAGCATAGGCGATTGTACGACCATGCGTTGTGTGTACTGTATTACAATTGATGTATGAACTAAAACGTCCAGAACAACCTATACCCGATACGACACATACTTTATCCATATCCCATTGCATCTTTTCGATAGCACGGATACACGCTTTTAGGATTACTCCATCGCCACAACCCCAACACCAAAGTGTCGGCATTTTCTCTACACGTAAATATTGATCATAATTAAAAGCCATTAGAACATCTCCTTAACTTTAGCTACCATCTCAAGTGGTGCAATTGGGCGACCGTTTGCTTTGTGCAATGAAGCAAAATTGCTGCGGTGCATAACACGCTCGATTTCTCTCATGTATTGACCCATATTAAGCTCAGTAATGAAAATTTTCTCAAATTTATCACCGATCTCTTTGAGTCGTTTTGCAGGACTTGGCCACAATGTAATCGGTCTGAATAATCCCGCTTTAATTCCATCTGCACGAAGCTTAACAACCGCTTCTTTCGCACCGCGACTGATTGAACCGTATGCGATCAAAACAACATCACAGTCATCATCAAGCATAAATTCTTCATAGTCTGGAAGATCATCAAGACCATCATTCTCAGCGGCTACTGTATTGATTTTCCCCATCAAACGAGCGATGTTAAATTGACATTGATCAGCATCTTCTGTTGGGAAACCTGTCTCACCGTGATGAAGACCGGTCATATGATAACGATACCCTTCAAACATAGGGTTAAGAACCGCTGCTTCATTCATTTCTGCTTTATACGGTTTGTAATCCTCTTTTGGTCCATCATAACGTTTACGACGTACAATATTGGCCTTTACTTCTTCTAAATCAGGGATAACCGCTTTTCCGTGCATGTGCCCTACTGTCTCATCCAAAAGAACAAAAACAGGAGTCATATATTTTTCAGCTAAGTTAAATCCGCGAACTGTTTGCGTATAGCACTCATCGAGTGAACCGGCACAAAGAGTGATTGAAGCATAGTCACCGTGGGTTGGATACTGTGCTTGACCGATATCGGCTTGCGATACACGTGTTGGAAGACCGGTTGATGGACCACCACGCATAACGTTAACGATAACCAAAGGGATTTCAGCGATGAACGCCAAACCGATTTGCTCCGCTTTAAGTGAAATACCGGGACCTGATGTAGCAGTCATTGATTTTGTACCCGCCATTGAAGCGCCGAGTGCAACGGATATACCTGCAATCTCATCTTCCATCTGGATAAATTTACCGCCGACTGTCGGTAAAAGATCTGACATTTCATGCATTACTTCCGACGAAGGGGTGATTGGATACCCCCCAAAAAACATACATTCAACATCAAATGCTGCTAATGCCGATAATTCATTACCGGTAGAAATTACTTCTCGTGCCATTATTTCACTCCTGCTTGGTCTAAAGACATATACTTATTAGCGATAATAGCCGCTTGACGAGCTTTAGAATCATCGGTAAGTTTTGCAAATTTATAATCTGCTTTATCCGCAACATAAATAGCAAAGTCCGGACATGTGAGTTCACACTCATTACAGCCGATACATGCTTCCGGATGATCGATTGAAATCATTGCACCCAATGTCGATGTTGGCTCATAACGCATACCAAGTACTCCAGATGGACATACTGATACACAGATATCACATGCTTTACAGTTGTCGGTGTTGACCCATACAGGGACATTACCGGGATTGATCGTTTTAAACATCTATTCTCCTCACAATTTGAAATTAATCTGACGTTTTTTCGTTTGAAAATTTACCAACAGCACAAGAGACAAAGCTCTTGACTTTTAATGCAGCATTATCAAGACCGCCATTTTCCTCTGTACTAAGAGGATAACCGAGGTTTCTTAATATCGCTTGAACCTGTGCTAATTGCGCCTCGTCAGCAGCTTCTACTGTTACTTTCCGAGGCTCGCACGATAGATCAACACTCACGTCGTTAAATCCAAACTTTTGAAGCTCTTTTGTAATCGTATTAGCACAACCGCCACAACGTACATTAGCTACTTCAAAAGTATGAATCATAATGCCGCCATTACCTTGGCAATTGCTTTGCCAATATCTGCCGGAGAAACGACAACCGTAACTCCTGCGGCTTCTAGTGCTGCCATTTTCTCCTGCGCAGTACCCGCACTTCCAGAGATAATAGCACCCGCATGACCCATACGTTTACCAGCCGGTGCTGTTTGACCCGCGATAAAAGCAACAACCGGTTTCGTGATGTGCTCTTTGATGTACGCTGCTGCTTGGATTTCCAAATCACCGCCGATTTCACCGATCATAACGATAGCATGAGTCTCAGGGTCAGCTTCGAACATTGGCAACAATTGCTTGTAACTCAAACCGATAATCGGATCGCCGCCGATACCGACAGCCGTCGTAATACCAAAGCCCTCTTTAACAACTTGGTTTGCAGATTCGTAGGTCAATGTACCGGATTTAGAGATCAAGCCCACGTTCCCTTTTTTAAAGATGAAGCCCGGCATAATCCCGATTTTACACTCATCAGCCGTAATAATTCCCGGACAGTTTGGCCCGATAGTCATCATGTCTTTTTTGACAGCGTATGCTTTTGCAAACATCATGTCTTTAACCGGTGCACCCTCAGTAATAATAACCGCGAGAGTAATCCCTGCATCCGCTGCTTCCATCACTGCATCCGAAACAAAAGCAGGTGGAACAAAAATCATAGAAACCGTAGCACCAGTAGCTGCGACTGCTTCGGAAACGGTATTAAATACCGGTTGTCCTAAGTGTTCTTGACCACCTTTACCCGGTGTTACACCACCAACGATTTTAGTACCATAAGCCATACATTGCTCTGCATGGAAAGTGCCCTCTTTACCTGTAAAACCTTGAACGATAACTTTTGTATCTTTGTTGACCAAAATTGACATTTATTATTCTCCTTTCGCTGCTGCTACGGCTTTGCGTGCGCCGTCTGCAAGATCAGTTGCTGCTACGATGTTTGCAATTCCGGCATTATTCAAAATATCTGCCGCTTCGATGGCGTTGGTACCATCGAGACGAACGATAATGGGTACATTGACATTCGTAATTTTTGTTGCTTCAATAATTCCGTTAGCAACACGGTCACAACGGACGATTCCACCAAAAATATTAACAAAAATTACTTTTACGTTTGGATCTTTGAGAATAATATCAAACCCTTTTGCAACCGTTTGGGCACTTGCCGAGCCGCCGACATCAAGGAAGTTTGCAGGTTTTCCGCCCTCGTAGTTGATGGTATCCATCGTTCCCATGGCAAGCCCTGCTCCGTTAACCATACATCCAACATTTCCATCGAGTTTGATGTAACTCAAACCGTATTTGTCCGCTTCGATTTCGGTTGGCTCTTCTTCACTCAAATCGCGCATTTCACGGACTTGATCTTGACGATACAACGCATTGTTGTCAAAGCCCATTTTTGCATCCAATGCCAAGAATTTGCCATCGCCAGTTTTGACCAATGGATTGATCTCGATCATCTCTGCATCATGATCCATATACACTTTATACAATGCGGATGCAAATTTGATAAACGTATTGATCTCTTCGGTTGGAAGACCCAAACCAAACGCCAATTTACGACCATGGAACGGTTGGAAACCAGTTAATGGGTCAATAGCAACTTTGATAATTTTTTCAGGTGTATTGTGCGCAACATCTTCGATTGCCATACCACCCTCGGTGGATGCCATCATAATAGGCATTTCAAGTGCACGATCAAGAAGAAGTCCAAGATAGTACTCTTTTTGGATGTCTGCACCCTCTTCGATGTAAACTTTTTGTACCAATTTTCCCTCAGGACCTGTTTGGTGAGTAACAAGTGTCATTCCTAAAATTTCAGCCGCTAAAGCACGTACTTCAGCCGTTGAGCGTGCCAATTTAACACCTCCGCCCAATCCGCGTCCGCCAGCATGAATTTGAGCTTTAACAACCCAAATATTGCCACCTAACTCTTGTGCTGCTTTTACCGCCTCATCGGGTGTAAATACAATATGACCGCGTACTGTCGGTACATTGTACTTTTTGAACAACTCTTTTGCTTGATATTCATGAATATTCATTTATTTCCTCCTGTTTAAGTTTACGCGATTGGTCTTGTCATCTCTTCAGGGATGACGTATTTGTCGAAATCTTCACCACTCATAAGCTCTAGCTTGATCGCCGTTGCTCGAAGTGTCGAATTGTCTTTATGGGCTGTTTTAGCGATTTTCGCTGCATTTTCATATCCGATGTACGGATTAAGAGCCGTAACCAACATCAGCGAGTTGTTGAGATAATGGTCGATTTGCTCACGAACCGGCTCAATTCCAACCGCACAATTATCATTGAACGACACAATCGAATCGGCTAATAAACGAACCGATTGCAAGAAGTTATAGGCGATAACTGGCTTAAAGACATTAAGCTCGAAATTTCCTTGACTTGCCGCAAAACCGATTGTCGCGTCATTCCCCATTACTTGGCAGGCGACCATCGTTACCGCTTCACTTTGAGTCGGATTTACTTTACCCGGCATAATCGATGAACCCGGCTCGTTTTCCGGAATGGTGATTTCACCGATACCGCAACGAGGTCCTGATGCTAACCAGCGAACGTCGTTGGCGATTTTCATCATATCCGCCGCAAGTGCTTTAAGTGCACCGTGGGCAAATACAAGCGCATCATGAGAGGTTAGAGCATGAAACTTATTTGGAGCAGTCACAAACTGATGCCCGGTAAGCTCTGTAAGTTTTACAGCTACACGCTCTCCCAACTCTGGATGAGCATTAAGCCCTGTCCCAACAGCTGTTCCGCCAAGAGCAAGTTCACGAACGGATTCGAGTGAAGTTTTTGCCATTTTTTCGCATTTATTGAGCATCTCAACCCAACCGCTAATCTCTTGACCAAGAGTTAACGGAGTAGCGTCTTGTAAATGAGTACGTCCAATTTTAACGATATCATTAAACTCTTTGGCTTTTGCATCAAGTGTTGAACGCAAATGATCAATAGCAGGGAGAAGACGTGTTTCCACTGCAATAATCGCCGCAACATGCAATGCAGTAGGATACGTATCATTTGAACTTTGTGATTTATTGACATCATCATTAGGATGAACCAATTTTTGGGTTCTAAAATCACCACCCAAAATTTCAGTCGCACGAGCAGCCAATACTTCATTGTTATTCATATTGGATTGTGTACCTGAACCCGTTTGCCAAACGACAAGAGGATAATGTGCGTCGAGTTTTCCATCAAGCATCTCATCCGCCGCTTGCGCAATAGCATCGGCTTTTTCTTTACTTAACATACCAAGATCACAGTTGACCAAAGCAACCGCTTTTTTCAATAGAGAAAATGCACGAGTGATTTCGTATGGCATTTTTTCTTCACCAATTTGAAAGTTTTCCAATGAACGCTGTGTTTGCGCTCCCCAGTAGGTATCATTCGGAACTCGAACTTCCCCCATTGTGTCTTTTTCTATGCGAAAACCCATGTTTATTCTCCTTGAAAAAAATTATTGGTGTTAAGAGTATCAATCAGCGTTTGTACGGATTGACAAGAATCAGCGAACATCTTTTTTTCCGCATCATTCAAAGTAATCTGAATGATTTTTTCTACTCCATTGGCACCTAACATAACAGGAACACCGCTGACAACATCGTTATAACCGTATTCACCGTCTAAATAGACAGCGCATGCATGGATTTGTTTGGTATCTTTCAAAATTGCTTCAATCATAATAGCTGTTGATTTTGCAGGGGCATAATACGCTGACCCTGTTTGTAACAATGCAACAATCTCTGCACCGCCCTTTCGTGTGCGTTGAACGATTCCGTCAATCTCATCTTGGGTCAATAAATCAGAAAGAGGAACCCCTGCAACCGTCGAATAACGAGGTAATGGAACCATGACATCGCCATGACCGCCCATAACGGAAGCACGGATTTGTCCACCGCCATAGCCTAGTTTCTCTTGGATAAAGGCGGCCATACGTGCGCTGTCCAAAATTCCAGCCATTCCAATAACACGACTGCGCTCAAATCCGCTTTCACGAAGAGCAACGTAGGTCATTACATCAAGAGGATTTGAAACCATAATGATAATAGCATTAGGCGAATATTTTGCAATACCTGCAACCACTTCACGGGTGATTTTTGCATTAATCATCAATAAGTCATCACGACTCATTCCAGGAAGACGAGGACTTCCTGCGGTAATAACCACGATATCACAATCCGTCAAATCAGACATTTTTTCAGCAACGCTTACAACAGTATGAGATCTTACCGCAGCTGCAGCTTGCGACATATCAAGGGCTTTACCTTTTGCGATTTCCATTTTATTGTCACGTAAGATGATCTCATGACAAGTCCCTAACATTGCTAAAGAATATGCGATTGTTGAACCTACATTACCGGCTCCAACAATTCCAACACGTTTACCTTTTCCCATATTTGAACTCCTAGTGTCAAAAGACGATTTTATCGCCTTTTATCTATAGAGTAACTCTACAGATAAAAAACGATCGGGGAATTCCCCCAACCGTGCAAAATTTAAATTGATGCAATAATTGCATTCAATGTTGTGCTTGGGCGCATTGCCGCTGTTACTTTTGCAAGATCAGGGTGATAATAACCACCGATATCTTGATGTTTTCCTTCTACGCTGAGAAGTTCTTCCATAATTTTAGCTTCATTTTCAGTAAGAGTTTTAGCAACTGAAGTAAATTTAGACGCAAGTTCTGCATCTGTTGTTTGCTCAGCCAATGCTTTTGCCCAGTATTGTGCAAGGAAAAAGTGACTTGCTTTATTATCTGGCTCACCTGCTTTACGTGATGGCTCTTTGTTGTTGTCTAAATATGCCGCGTTTGCTTCATCTAATGCTGCGGTAAGTGCAGTCAACTTGTTGTCTTTTTTCGTTTTGTTGATATGACGAAGTGACTCAGCCAATGCCAAGAATTCACCCAATGAATCCCAACGAAGGTGACCTTCGTTTACGAATTGCTCAACGTGTTTAGGAGCCGATCCGCCTGCACCCGTTTCAAACAATCCACCGCCTGCAAGAAGAGGAACGATTGAGAGCATTTTAGCCGATGTTCCAAGCTCTAAGATAGGGAACAAGTCCGTCAAATAGTCACGAAGAACATTTCCTGTTGCTGAAATGGTATTCTCGCTTGCACGTACACGTTTCAATGAAAACGCCATCGCAACTTCAGGAGCCATAATATGGTACTCAATTCCTGATTTGTTAAACTCAGGAAGGTA
Source organism: Sulfuricurvum sp. (assembly GCA_024635855.1). The sequence continues at coordinate 6,548 of JAGXHZ010000075.1, read as the reverse complement.
CTCGTTTACTTTTTTGATAATTTCAGCATCGTGTGCACGATTCTCATCCAACCAAAACACAACCGGAACATTTTCGATCTCTGCACGCTCTACTGCAAGACGTACCCAGTCTTTGATCGGAATATCTTTCGCACGAGACATGCGCCAGATATCACCTTTTTCTACGTTGAAAGTCATCAGTACGCCGCTGTCATCAGTTACTGTAACTACACCGTCTTCTGCAAGCTCAAAAGTTGTCGGATGTGAACCGTACTCTTCTGCTTTTTGAGCCATCAAACCGACATTTGAAACAGAACCCATAGTGGTAACGTCGAACTGACCATTTTTCTTACAATCTTCGATACATTCTGCGTACATGGTTGCATAACAACGGTCAGGAATAGTCACAACACATTGCTCTACTTTACCCGCTGGATTCCACATTTTACCGCCGTCACGTACAACTACCGGAAGAGATGCATCGATAATAACATCGTTTGACGCGTGAAGGTTTGTGATACCTTTATCCGAATCAACCATTGCCATAGCAGGTTGTGTTGGGTAAACAGCCATAATAGCCGCTTCAATTTCCGCTTTTTTATCAGCAGGTAATTTAGCCAATTTTTTGTAAAGATCGCCCAAACCAAGATTAGCACTAACACCGATCTCTTTGAACTCTGCACCATATTTTGCAAATACATCTTTAAAGAATACTTCAACCGCATGACCAAACATGATTGGGTCAGAAACTTTCATCATGGTTGCTTTAAGATGGATTGACCAAAGAATATTTTTTTCTTTCGCTTCAGCAATCGAATCAGCAATAAATGAACGGAATGCTTTTACACTCATGAACGTACCGTCAAGCACTTCTTTGTCAACTGCATTGATCTCTTTAAGAACGTTACCGTTGAGTGCAATAACGACTTTACCGTCACCTTTTTTAGTGATTGATTGCTCATTTGCATAGAAATCACCGCTGTTCATGTGCGCAACACGGGTTTTTGAACCCTCATCCCATGCACGAAGCTTGTGAGGATTTTTCTTAGCGAAGTTTTTAACCGCAATGGCTGCACGACGATCTGAATTACCTTCACGAAGAACCGGATTTACCGCAGAACCAAGACACGTTGCATAACGAGCAAAAATCTCTTTTTCTTCATCTGTTTTTGGTTCTTCAGGGTAGTTAGGAAGATCGTAACCTTGACCTTGAAGTTCTTCAACACACGCTTTAAGCTGTGGAATAGAAGCAGAAATATTAGGGAGTTTGATGATGTTGCCATCTGGCTCAGTTGCGATAACACCCAACTGTGCAAGATTGTCCTCAATACGTTGCGCATCGCTCATACGTTCGGGAAATGTAGCGATAACGCGACCTGCAAGTGAAATATCACTTGTTACAACTTCAACGCCTGCGGCTTGTGTGAATGCATTTACGATTGGAAGTAGCGAATATGTCGCTAGTGCCGGTGCTTCATCAATTACTGACCAAATGATTTTTGCCATCAGGTTCTCCTGTCATTTTTTTTTATGAAAGCATCATAACACTTACTTAAACCTTTTTTTCTATTTGTCCCTTAACCAGAGTGAGAAATCTTCCAATGTGTTTCATTTTGTAGCATTTACTATGTTTCTATGGTGTGTAGAAAAGTAACTACTGTAAATATGCTCGCCATCTTTACCCCGTACGAAATAGAGGTAATCCGTCTTTTTTGGATGCAGTGCAGCCAACAATGCTTCTTTGCTCACATTACAGACAGGAAACTCCGGCAAACCTCGGTGTTTGTAGGTATTATAGGAGGTTTTATCACTACGGATTCGTGCTGCTGTTACCTTTTGATGGGAGTAATTACCGTAATTTAAGGTTCCATCCATCTGCAATCGCATGTTTTTTGCCAGTCGATTTTGGATCACGGAGCTTACCATCGGCATATCGGCTACTGAGGCTGCTTCTTTTTGAATGACCGACGCAAGTGTTACAATATGTAACCATTTTTCTTTATCATAGCTTCCGGTAAGCTCAATAGAAAGCTCTTTTTGTTTTTGTTTGGATCGCTCTAACAAAAATTTTATAATTTGCTCTTCATCAATTTCTTTTGGAATACTGTAGGTATCAGGAACAAACATCCCCTCTGAAATCTCTTCAGACTCTTTGTAGAAGGTATGCAGCTTTTTACTGTCCAAGGAGAGTTGTTGGGAAAGTTGATCTAAAAATACGCTCGTAGTCTCACCTGGGATTAATGTTATCTCATGAGTTGCCGCTTTTGCCGTAGTGAGACGATAAAGGAATTCAATACGAGTATGTTTCTCTTTTTTTAGATTTATCCATCCCTGCTGAGGCTTACCCAAAAGACGAAGAATAATGGCATCTGCTTTATAAACATCAATCCCTTCATCCTGAAGATGCGATATGCTCTTAAAAGCTGATCCTTGCGGAATATAAACGATTTTTGGTGATGTTACAGATGTTAATAGATAGGCGATAAATACTAAGATTATCATCAAAATACTTAGAAGGAGCCACTTGAAACTGCTGACTTTTTTTGGTTTTATTTTTTTAATTACTTTTTTTTGCTTTGTTGTTTTAATCGAAGGTTTTACCATTTCTCATCTCAAATTAGGGGATAGTATACTTGAGAAAGTATATCTAAAATGAGATTATAGACTTCATATAGATGCTTCTCTCATTTTAATTCAGTCTGTCTGCGTGTTCCTATTTTTGACACGTATTTAAAAATAGTGTATAATATCATCTAAAGGTTCCCAGCTACTGACAAGACTCCAAGGGAGGCTTCTTCGGATAGGTAGCATGGGTCATTTAATAATGAACTTCCACTCTGTCTTTTGTCATAACCTCTTCTTCTAGTAAATACTGTTTAATCATTTCATAATAGCTCGAATCGTTATACTCATATTTTCGATTAATTGCCCATCCTATATAGTCGTCATACCGTGCTTGACACGGTATCCACAAAATTATAAAATCGCTTCATACAAATCTTCCCATTTTGGATTTTGTTTTTCAATCAATTCTATCTTCCATTTTCTCTGCCACTCTTTTAACTGTTTTTCTCTTTTAATAGCCTCCGCTATCTCATCAAAAACTTCATAATACACCAAACTCTTAAGCTCATATTTTCGAGTAAAACCATCTGCAAAATCATTTTTATGCTCGTATACCCTCTTGATTATATCCGATGTCACTCCAATATAAAGTGTCCCTTGAGGTTTATTTACCATAATATAAACATAACCTTGTTTCACTTAATAACCTTTTGTGGATTCCGTGTCGGAGCACGGAATGACAGCTTCTTTGTCATACTGTGCTTTTTTCCCAGGCATACCGTCTAAACACTGTCATACCGTGCCACGACACGGTATCCATCCCCGCCTTTGCTCATCTTAATTCAGCCTGTTTCGATTTTCCTATCATCTCTTCACCCTTTAACACATCCTCAATCTCTTTACGCAGTTCATCTTGATTGGGTAAATAAAGTTGATATTTTTGAACGAAGAGTTGGCTATTCATTCCGTATGTTGCATATTCGACCAGCAGTTCATCTTTATCTTTACTCAAGATGATACCGATAGGAGGATTGTCACCCTGAATATTTTGTTCATTCGCAAAGTATCCCAAATACATATTCATCTGTCCGATGTCATGGTGTTTGACTTCATTTATTTTGAGGTCGATCAAAACAAAGCATCTTAAAATCCTATGATAGAACACCAAATCTACTTTGTAGTGGGTATTATTGAGCGTTACACGGTATTGCCGTCCGACGAATGTAAATCCCTTGCCGAGTTCCAATAAAAAGCTTTGTAGATTATCGCACAACAAACTTTCTAGCTGAGTTTCAGCGATATGATAAGGCTCAGGGATTTTCAAAAACTCAAAGATATACGGGTCTTTTAAAATATCGGTAGGCTTCTCGATAATTTGACCGTTTTTGGAGAGGTCGAGAATCTCTTGTTTATCTTTTCCCATACTCAAACGCAAAAACAACGCACTCTCTTTTTGTCGTTGCAGTTCTCGAACCGACCAATTTTCACTCATGGTTTGTTTCTCGTAAAACTCCCGTTCAAGATCGTTCTCAATCTTCAAAAGCTCTACGATATGCGACCATCCCAATTGGTGCGACACTGTCGCACTAATTGGATACACGAGATAAAATTGACGAAATCGGATGAGATTGCTACGACTAAAGCCTCTGCCATGCTGCAATGTCAAGTCTTTACTTAGTTGTTCTAAAAGCCCCCTGCCATAATTTGCTTTTTGCATTCCAGCTTGCTCGAATTCGACAATGTATTGTCCGATTAGCCAGTATGTGCGTACCAACTCAGCATTAACAGCATTGACTACACGTACTCGTCCTAGTTCATAAGCTGACGAAATAGTTCCTAATAGCTCTTCATATTCTTGTGTGGTAGTAATATTGCTCATTTATTTTCCCCCTCATATCGTTTCCTCATTTTAATTCAGCCTGTCCCATTTTTATGGCTTATTCAATAATTTAGAACGAATAATCTTTTCATCAGCATTTTTTAATGCAATGCTTGAGACATATCGTACCGCTTCATAAAAATATTCAGGCATAAGTGGTGATATATATATTTTACAAATTAAAAGTTCTAAATCAGAACTTATTGAGCAACCTTTTCCATAATTTTCTTCATCTAACACAGCAACAGCTCTAAGTTCGTTTTCATACAAAAATGCTTTTCCTTTAATAAAGCCACTGTAATATTTGTGACCTTTTTCAATTTGAGCAGTATCAAAATCCTCATATCTGACTTTATCAATATGAATTTTATTGTGATAAGTTAATGACCTTTCGAGCCTTTCCACTGTACTTTCTATTGCTATTCCTTGACCTGCCGCAGAATAAATTTTCCACATTGCTTCATTTTCATACTCATTGATATGCCAACAGCTAACACCAAATTTATTTTTCGTCTGTTCAGATATTTCTTTTTCTGTGGGGAAATTTTCTATACATTGATTTATTAGTTCATGCCCTACGGAATTCTCAAATTCAGGATTACTTTCTATCATTTTCTTTATTATCGTTTGTATAGACTGGATGAATGGAAGAGTTAGCTGTTTTTCCAATGCTTGGTAATGTGATTCTGGTAAGTATCCTTCAAAAGGATCTTCAAATTGGTCTTGTGCTGCAAAATAAAGCGATCTTGTTGAAAGTAACGAAACAAATTTTGCAAAATCCATATATCGCCATATTTTTAATTCGCTCATTTAACAGCACCCTCCACAATCCCAATTTCATCCTCACTCAACGCATAAAGCACATACACCATTTTATCAATCTCTTTTTCACACTCGACCACTCTAGCCTCTAGCTTTTCTGTCGTTTCAATAATTTCTATCTTGTCGTTCGCGCTGAGTTTGTCGAAGTGTTTTTTGTACTTTTTGAGGGTTTCTTTGGCACTTAAAATTTCGTCTACAAGATTTATAAACGGTGTTTCATTGTCTACTATGGCTATGGGTAAAAGTTCGAGTTTAAATTTTTTCCATCGGTTTGTTCCCATTCCCGTAGTGGTTGATATTCTCTCAAAATACCATTTTGAAAGTTTGGAATTTAGAAATGCCAAAAGATATTTCAGATTTTCACCCGTCATAAAAAACGTGGTTGCTTCCGCATACATTTGAGTATCATCATAAGCAAACTTTGGCTCATCGGATATTTCACCCCAAATAATTTTTGGTTTTTCAAAATCTGCCAAATAAGCACAGTTACGTAAATTATAAGGTGTTTTTCCTTGGTCTGATCGCTTGACAAGTTTTTCATAATAACCGTCTAAATGTTCTTTAATCACAAGATAGTTGTTAATATCTATAGAGGGATTGTTATGTGGATTAATCAACCAAATATTAGCCCAATTCGTTGCATGTTTTTGTACGTCTCGACCACGTAACATAGGCTTTATAATTTCGGCTGATTTTGAATCACGAGCAACTAGCTCATCTCTTTTTACCGTATCAATGATAAACGCTTCATTGAAGCCTGTCTTGATACCAAAATTAATAGATATATTCCACTCTTTGAGCGGTTTGCCGATACTCTCAATCTTTCTCATCAAAAGTGATTCTCCATCATCACCTGAACTGTTTTCGATTGCTTCGATAAGGGTTTCGACGGAGGCATTTTTGGTTGTGAAGTTTCGGATGTTGGTGATGGTGATACTTTCGTCATACCGAACTTGATTCGGTATCCATTGGCTGTTTGTGGATTCCGTGTCGGAGCACGGAATGACGGGAAAATGACGAACAGAATTCACAATACAACTTTCTACCGTTGCATCTTCAAACAACTGTGTACCTACAAAATTAAGAACTTCCGTTTGTCCATTTTTTTCTAAAAACCGCTTTAACGGTTCACCGTACTTGGTTTTCAACCAACTGTTAGAGACGATAAATGAAAAATACTTCCCCTCAGCGGTGAGCCGTAACCCTTTTTCGATAAATAGTGCTAGCAAATCACCCGTTTTTTCAAAGACTTCAAACCCTGCACGGCTATAATCAACGTCTTTGATTTTGTTAAGAGCAACAT
>JAGXHZ010000074.1 GCA_024635855.1 Sulfuricurvum sp. | reverse complement strand
TTGATGATCCTGCTTTGAATATTGACTGGATAGTCGAAAAAGCTCAACTACAACTTTCAGCCAAAGACACAGTACAACCAAGCTTTGCAAATGCAGATCACTTTGACTTTAGTGAAAACCTCTACACCCTGAAGGGTACAGATGTCTAAAATTCTCGTTACGGGTGCAAATGGACAGCTTGGAAGCGAATTGCATGCCATTCACACTCTTTATCCACAGCACGAGTTTACCTTTGCCGATCGTAATACTCTTGATCTAAGCAATCTCTGCAAACTGGAAGATTACTTTGAGGATAAATCATTTGATGCCATCATCAACTGTGCCGCTTACACCGCTGTAGATTGTGCCGAATCCGACGAAGAACTTGCCAACACGATCAATCATCGTGCCGTATCATTGCTCGCAAAAATCGCCAAAAAGAAAGACATTGCATTCATTCACGTTTCGACTGATTATGTGTTTGATGGCAAAAATTTTTCTCCTTACATCGAAACCGATCCCACCGATCCGCAAGGGGTTTACGGACGAACCAAACGTGATGGTGAGAACGCCATTTTAGACGTTGCACCTAAAAATACACTCATCATTCGTACCTCATGGGTCTATTCTACGTTTGGAGCTAACTTTGTAAAAACCATGCTTCGTTTAGGGAAAGAACGCGATTCCTTAGGGGTAATCTTCGATCAAGTAGGAACTCCAACCTACGCGCGGGATTTAGCCAAAGCGATTTTAGATATTCTTCCACAAATCAACAATACCATACCTGAGATTTATCACTACAGTAACGAAGGTGCCATCAGTTGGTATGATTTTGCTCACGCTATATTCGAACTCTCCGATATCAAATGCAATTTAAATCCCATCACCACCGATCAGTACCCGACACCTGCATCTCGCCCCCATTACAGTTTACTCAACAAAGCAAAAATAAAAAATGACTTTGAAATCACTATTCCTTATTGGAGAGATTCTCTCCGTAAATGTTTAAAAGAATTAGGAGAAAAAGTATGAAAACTATTTTAGTCACCGGATGCGCCGGATTTATCGGGAGTAACTTCGTCCCTTATTTTTTAAACAAATATCCAGATGTTCGTCTCATTAACCTAGACCTTCTCACTTACGCAGGTGATATGGCAAATCTTTCCGACGCTCCTCAAGATGATCGTCATATCTTTGTCCAAGGGGACATTTGTGACCGTCCTCTCATCGAATCACTTTTTACCCAATACGATATTCGTGGCGTGATTCATTTCGCTGCTGAGAGTCACGTCGATAACAGCATCAAAAATCCGGGTGTCTTTGTTCAAACCAATGTCAACGGAAGTTTTATTCTCATCGATGTTGCTTACAAAGCATGGATGGAAAAACCGTTCACCTATCGTCATTCCGTACTCGATACGGAATCCAATCCTCCACGTTTTCACCATATCAGCACCGATGAAGTCTACGGGACTCTAGGAGAAACAGGACTCTTTACAGAAGAGACATCCTATGCACCCAACAGCCCTTACAGTGCATCAAAAGCAGGATCAGACATGATCGTCCGCAGTTACCATCACACCTACGGAATGAACACGGTCATTACCAACTGCTCTAACAATTACGGTCCCAAACAGCATAACGAAAAACTGATCCCGACCGTTATACGTAAAGCACTTGCCGGCGAAAATATTCCCGTCTACGGTGACGGTAAAAATATTCGTGACTGGCTCTATGTATTAGACCACTGCAAAGGAATTGATCTTGTTTATCACAACGGAAGATCAGGTGAAGTCTACAACATCGGTGGACGCAATGAGCGTAATAACAATCAAATTGTTGAGCGTATTTGTAGCCTTTTAGATGAAATGTCCCCCCGTCATTCCCGCGAAGGCGGGAATCCAGCTTCGTATAAAGAACTTATCACCTATGTAGAAGACAGAGCAGGACACGACCGTCGTTATGCTATCGATGCGACCAAACTGGAAAATGAATTGGGATGGCATGCAAACGAAACATTCGATACTGGGATTGTGAAAACCATCGAGTGGTATTTAGGGAAATATAATAAAAGAAGTTAAAAATCTCTCAGTTGAGCTTCAAAAAGAGTTTGTGGGGATGAAAGGTTTTAGTGTCCAAAATCTCTGGAATATGAGACAGTTTTACCTTGAATATCATGAAAATGAAAAACTCCAACCATTGGTTGGAGAAATTAGTTGGACTAAAAATGTTATCATTTTTCAGAAGTGCAAAGATAATTTGGAGTGAGAATTTTATATTAAAAGAGTGAACGATATGAATATTTCAAAATTAAACATTGGAAATTTAAAATTAATTTCGTGGTTTGCAGTGTCAAAAATGGATATTGATTCTTTTGATATGATGGGGAGATTGAGTTGATAACCCTCTATTTCATCAAGCGCAAAAAAGCTGAATACCTCGTGAGGTCCTTGTGCCCGGTAGGGAATGATGTGCACTCGTAGAGCAGTTGGAGAGTTATTACAGACAAACACATGGAGAAAATCGATGATAAGAACTCAAAGTGGAAAGTGCCATTTGGTTAGCACTTCTAAAAGTTCAATACAAGCGAAGCAGTAAATGCTGAGTCGTAAAATCGCCATAGCAGGAACAGGCTACGTCGGACTCTCGAATGGTTGGAAATATACTGTTTGGTTGCAAATTGGATAGAAAATAATGTATAATAAGAATAATAAAAATTTAAATGATGGGAAAAAACAATGAAAGTATTATTATTAGCAGGTGGCTTTGGAACTCGTTTATCGGAAGAAACGGATGTCCGTCCAAAACCAATGGTCGATATAGGTGGAAAACCGATTCTTTGGCATATTATGAAGACCTATTCTCAATATGGTTTTAATGAATTTGTCATTCTTCTTGGTTACAAAGGTTATTTTATCAAAGAGTATTTTGCTAATTATTTTCTCCACCAAAGTGATGTAACTATTGATATGCAAAACGGCAAGATGGAAGTGCTAAACAACTCCAGTGAACCGTGGAAAGTAACCCTTCTTGATACTGGATTAAACAGTATGACCGGAGGAAGAATAAAAAGAGCTCAAAATTTTATAGGTGATGAACCATTCTTATTGACTTATGGAGATGGAGTAAGTGACATAAATATAGAAGAGCTGGTAAAATTTCACAAATCTCATGGCAAAGCAATGACCATGACATCCAATCAGCCAGAGGGAAGATTTGGAGCTTTAAATATAGAAGATAATGACAAGGTAACACATTTTCTTGAAAAACCAAAAGGTGATGGTGGATGGATAAATGCCGGCTACTTTGTTTGTGAAGCAAAGGTTTTCGATTATATTTGTGATGGCGATACTACTGTATTTGAACAAGCACCACTGAAAAACCTTGCTCTTGATGGAGAATTATTTACCTATAAACATGAAGGTTTTTGGTCGCCTATGGATTCTTTAAAAGATAAAAATGATCTTAATAAACTTTGGGATACCAATAAAGCACCTTGGAAAGTTTGGTAATGCAAAATCTTTTCGGCGGTATTTATAAAGACAAAACTGTTCTCGTAACTGGGCATACTGGATTTAAAGGATCGTGGCTTGTTTATTGGCTTCATCAAATGGGTGCAAAGGTAGTTGGTTACTCTCTCGAAGCCCCAACTACTCCAAGTCATATAGAGCTTTTAAATCTTGACATTATTTCAGTGATAGGCGATATACGGGATTTGGATAAATTGAACCAAGCCTTCACACGCTATAAGCCCGATATAGTATTTCATTTAGCCGCTCAACCGCTCGTAAGACTTTCCTATGAAAATCCAATTGAGACCTATGAGACCAATGTCATGGGAACTCTAAAAGTATTTGAAGCGTGCCGAGCCAATGGTGTAAAGGCAATAGTGAATATCACAAGCGATAAAGCGTATGAAAACCGCGAGTGGATATGGGGTTACCGTGAAAACGACCCAATGGGTGGCTATGATCCCTACAGTTCCTCTAAAGGCTGCGCTGATTTACTCGCTAACTCTTATAGAAGCTCTTATTTTAATCCGCATGAATACAAAAAATCACATAACACTCTTTTGGCATCATGCCGTGCGGGAAATGTTATTGGTGGCGGTGACTGGGCTCGTGATCGTCTAATGACGGATATCATGCTCTCTGTATCGCAAGGGAAAAAAGTGAGTATCCGTAATCCCAATGCTACTCGCCCATGGCAACATGTACTTGAACCACTCAGCGGCTATCTCGCTATCGGACAAAAATTGCTCGAAGAAAGAGTAGAGTTTGGAGAAGCATGGAATTTCGGCCCAAGTGATGAGGGGAGTATTAATGTCGAAGAGGTTGTCAATCATGTTAAAAAACATTGGGATAAAATTGATTATGAGATCACACGTGATCCAAACCAATTGCATGAAGCTAATCTTCTCAAGCTTGATTGTTCCAAAGCACATATTCAACTCAAATGGAAAGATGTATGGGATAGTGAAATAACATTCGAAAAAACGGTAGTGTGGTATAAGAGTTTTTATGAGAACAATACCGTCGGCACAATTGATGATTTAAATCATTATGTTGCAGATGCTAAAAAGAAAAATTTAGAATGGACACGTATATGAAAGCATCGGATTATATTGTTCAGTTTCTAGTCGAACAAAAGATTGATAAAGTGTTTGGCTATATCGGTGGAGCAGTTGCTCATTTTTATGATTCTCTGGATAAAAATGCAAAGATTGAAATTGTCAATACAATACATGAACAAGGTGCTGGTTTTGCAGCAGAAGGGTATGCTAGAGTAACTGGGAAAACTGGAATCGCAACAGCAACAAGCGGACCTGGGGCCACCAATTTAATTACGCCTATCGGAAGCTGTTTTTTTGATTCAGTTCCTACTCTTTTTATTACTGGTCAAGTGAATACGTATGAATATAAATATGATCAGCCGGTACGACAGATAGGATTTCAAGAAACCGATATCGTTAGTATTATCAAGCCTATTACGAAATATGCCGTGATGATTGATGATATAGCGAATTTGAGATATGAACTTGAAAAAAGTTATTTTCTCTCTCAAGAGGGGAGAAAGGGCCCTGTTCTAATCGATATTCCTATGAATATCCAAAGATCTGAATTTGACCCTTTATCGCAATCTTCTTTCTATGAAAGCAGTGAATACAAATGCTATCAACACAAAAAAGATATTGAAAAAGATTTGGAGCAAGTCATTCAAGCAATTAATATCTCCAAGCGACCGATTATTTTAGTCGGAGGTGGGGCACGAATCTCAAACGCAAGTGATGAACTTAATCATTTTTTGCAAAATAATAGTATTCCACTTGTTTACTCGCTGATGGGAAAAGACCTTATAAAAGACGATTATAAATATAATCTCGGACTTATTGGATCTTACGGTAACCGATACGGAAATATGGCGTTGGCAAATTCCGACTTGATTCTTGTTTTAGGTTCACGACTCGATACAAGACAAACGGGAACAGATTTAAAAACATTCGCACGAGAAGCAAAAATCATTCAAATCGATATTGATATACATGAATTAGGGTCTAAAATAAAAGCTGATACCCTAATTCATTCTGATATCAGAACTTTTCTTATTCTATTGAATGAAAACAGCTTTAGTAATGACATTTCATCTTGGCAAGATAAAGTTTTATCGTATAAAGAAAAATATTCATCCATTATCGGGATAGACCAGCAAGAAAAAATTCCGAATAAAATTATCCATAAAATAGCTAAGCACTTGAATTCGGATGATACAGTATGTGTCGATGTAGGACAACATCAAATGTGGGTTGCACAATCCTTAGAAACAAAAGACCAACAAAGAGTCTTGTTCTCAGGTGGAATGGGTGCCATGGGATGTGCATTGCCTACGGC
>JAGXHZ010000073.1 GCA_024635855.1 Sulfuricurvum sp. | reverse complement strand
GTTCCTGTGAGGTTATTTTGGAAAGATAAGGATTCGGTTTATTTGGGGTGTAATAATTTATTTGCTCAAGATGCTGGATTTCACGATTCGGAAGCAATTGTTGGAAAGCGTGATGAGGACTTAATGTGGCATAATCAGGCTGAATTATACCGCTTTGATGATCAGCAAGTTATTCAAAGTGGTATAGCAAAACTAAATTATGAAGAGCCTCAAGAGAAAGGGAAATCGGATGCCATCTGGTTGAGTACTTCCAAAGTACCTTTAAGAGTAGCAAGTGATGGTCCTATTATTGGCGTGGTTGGTGCTTATATTGACATAACGGATATCCGCCAAACACAAATTAAGATCAAAGAGAGCGAAAAATTTTATCGAACGGTTTTTGCCTCGGTTCATGAAGCAATTCTGATTTTGGAAAATCATACTGTTATGGACTGTAATGATTTGGCATTATCACTGTTTGATATGGGCAGAGCGGAATTGATGGGTAAAGATATTCTTAGTTTGCCGTATGAGATCGAATGTAAGGAAGAGAGCTTTCATCACTATCTTGATTTAGCGTATCAGGGCGAATATGTCTCTACCCAGTGTTCACTGCATCTAAAAATCTTACCTGAAAAGATTAAAATCGTCGAATTCACTCTCTCAGGATTTGAAGAAAAAGATGAAAATAAATTGGTGATGGTTGCACGAGATATTACTGCACGAGTAGAAGAAGAAAGAACATACCGGATGCAGATGCGTCAAGCACAGATGGGAGAAATGATTTCCATGATCGCTCATCAATGGCGTCAACCGCTGGCAATTATTAACGCCATTATTTCGCAAATGCGATTAGATGTGATGTTGTCAGGAGGAGAAGAAGAGGGGACATTTACGGATAATTTGATCAAGATTGAGGAGCAAAGCACTCATCTTTCGCAAACCATTTCTGCTTACAGGGATTTTTTCCGTCCCGATAAACCAAAAGAATATTTTGATATTTCTGTTCTTATTTATAATGCAATAAGTTTGATTGATCATACATTAAAAAATAATGGAATTATGATTGAAACAGTATTGAAACATGATTCGAATCTTTTAACGTACCGTAATGAGATTCTTCAAGTACTCATTGCATTATTGAAAAACTCGTTGGATGCGTTTGTAGAAAATGAGATTATAAATGGAGAAATTTCAATCATGCTTGATCGTGATACTGATTACTGTATTATCCGGATTCGTGATAACGCCGGAGGGATTGCTGCTGAAATTATCCCTAAACTTTTTATCCCCTATTTTACAACCAAGATAAAAAATAATGGTACAGGTCTTGGTCTTTATATGAGCAGGATGATTATTCAAGACCACTGTAATGGACTTTTAGAAGTCAAAAGTGTTGATAGAGAAACTGTTTTTACGATTAAACTACCACTGAACAAAGGCGAATTATGAGTCTAAAAGAGATATTAAATCAGCTTACACACTACGCTAAAGGTATGAAGGTACTGTATGTGGAAGATGAGATCCTAATCCGTGAAAACACCCATTGACTTCTTAATAAAATTTTTTCCGATGTTCAAACCGCTAATAATGGAAATCAAGGGTTGGCTCTTTACCAAAATGGTTCGTTTGATTTGGTTATTACTGACATTTTGATGCCGGAACTAAACGGGGTCAGTATGATTCAAAAAATAAAAGAGTTGACTCCGTCTCAACCTTTCATTGTTACCTCCGCTTGTGAAGAGAGTAATTATCTATTGGATCTGATTAATTTGGGTGTGGCTCAGTTTCTTTTGAAACCTATGAAAACGGATCAAATGATTAAAATTCTCCATGAAGTTGTTCAGAATATTTACAATGCCCGAAAAGTGGAAGAATTTACGGCAAATCTCAAACAAGAACTGATTCATCAAACAACGCTATTGGAACAGTATAAAGAGATCGTGGATATATCGATGATCGTTACCAAAACGAATTTACAAGGGGAGATTATTTATGCCAATAAATCATTTTGTACAACTTCTGGTTTTAGCTATGATGAAATAAAATCCAAAGGTCATAATATCTTACGGCATCCGGATATGACAGCGGAATTTTATGAAGATCTTTGGCAAACCATTTTGGACAAACAAACATGGCATGGAACAATCAAAAATTTAAAAAAAAGTGGGTGTCATTATATTACCGATACAACCATCAAGCCGATTTTAGATGAGTTTGGTGAGATTATTGATTTTATCAGCATCAGTTATGATGTGACAGAACTGTATGACCTCAATGAAGAGATTTGGAAAACACAGCATGAAATGCTCTCCTTGCTGGGTGAAGTTGGGGAAACTCGTTCGGAAGAGACAGGGAATCATGTACGCAGAGTTGCTAAGTATTCGCTATTATTAGGTCGGTTCTATGGGCTTAATGAGGAAGAAAGCAAGCTAATTTACAGCGCTTCGCCCATGCATGACATTGGTAAAATCGGAATTCCTGACCGGATTTTACTCAAACCGGGAAAACTTGAAACCGACGAGTATACGATTATGAAAACGCATGCCAAAGTCGGTTATGAGATTCTTAAACATTCAAAACGGCCATTGCTTCAAGCGGCTTCCGTTATCGCGCACGAACACCATGAAAAATGGGATGGTTCAGGTTATCCAAGAGCACTTAGCGGAGAAAATATTCATATTTATGGACGGATTACCGCGCTTCCCGATGTTTTTGATGCATTGAGCTGTGAGCGGGTCTACAAACCCGCATGGAGTATAGAAACGATAATTGAGTTTATTTTAAGTGAACGAGGTAAACATTTTGATCCAACATTGGTTGATTTGTTGATGGATAATATCGACAGTTTTATAGCTGTCGCACGTGAATATAAAGATTGAGATACTAGAAATGAACACTATAATTGAAGAATTAATAACTTTGGGCAGGGATGTAAAGATTCTCTATATTGAAGATAATAAAGGGCTTCGCGAGAGTATAGTCAGTTTATTGACAAAATTTTTCCCTAATCTGGATTATGCCGAAAATGGTGAGATGGGGTATGAGCGTTATCGTGAGTATGCTCCTGATCTTGTGTTGAGCGATATTAAAATGCCCGGAATGAGTGGATTTGATTTAGCCAAGGCGATTAAAGCGGATAACAGTGATGTTCGGATTATTTTTCTCTCTGCTTTTGATGAAAAAGAGTATTTATATGAAGCCATTGAGATTGGAGTCTATCGTTATCTTTCCAAACCAACGAAAGTCCCTTTATTGCTTACTGCTTTGCATGGGGCTGTTCTTTCGATCCATAATGAACGGCATAAACGTCTTTTCGAAAAGCAGCTTACCGATATTTTTAACTATCAAAACAATCTTCTTATGATGTTAAAGG
Source organism: Sulfuricurvum sp. (assembly GCA_024635855.1). Next base: position 3,957 of record JAGXHZ010000073.1, on the reverse strand, counting down.
ATGGAGCGCCGATGCTTGTCAATCGGCAGTTTCTTGATTTCTTCGGGGTAAAGAGTCTTGATGAATTTATGCAGCAGCATGGAGGAATCAAAGAGCTTCTTTTGGAACATCAGGGCTTTTTATATTCGACACCAGAGTCTGAATGGTTTGAAAAAGCGTTTGAAAATCCAGGAAAGCTTTTTCATACCAAAGTGCTCAATCATTTCGGTGAAGCCCGACATTTGATAATGAAGCTTAGATCGATTCCAGAAAAAGAAGGATTTACAATACTGTCGTTTGATGATATTTCTGATCTGAATTTAATGATGATTTTTGATGGAAATGCAGCCAAAAACGATCAAAAATCCAAAGATTGTACGGCTGTTATGAAGTTGATGAATGTTATAAAAGAAAATGGTTCCGAGGTCAAACTTCATAATTTTTATCGTGGTTTGACGATAGTCAACAGTGCTGTACTCCTTAAAATGGAAGAGAAAGAAATCGTACTAAAAACAGCCTATTCGCAACTAAAAGCGATTAAGATGGCAAAAAATATTACGGTTACTTCGGAGCTTTTTCCGTACAGTGTTTTGTGTAAAGTGGCTAATTTGATTGATTTTGATCAACAAACGGTGACTTTCTCAGATATGCAATTTATTCATGAAAGCGCAGATCATCGTGTTAATATTCGTCTTGAACTTGACGAAGAACGCCACAGTGCTACGCTGTTTCGTAATGATATAAAATTTCTTGGCAAAACACGTATTGTTGATATTTCGATTTGTTCAGTTAAGATCGAGTTGGATGCTATGCCTGCCGGTTTTACTGTAGGTGAGATGGTTAAACTAGCGATGGTATTGGAGAGCGATAAACAGCCTCTCAGTCTCTCAATTAGCGGCAGTGTTTATCGGATTGATAGTTTTTCTAAAAGTTTTCATGTTGTCTTTCTTTTTGAACTTTCGTCGGTATATCACGATAAATTACTCGATTATATTGCCAAACGCCAGCTGGAGCTTATTCGTGAATTTAAGGCGCTTTAATATGCTATCGTATCGTACGATTATGACATTGTTCCGATCTTCTATGGTTGCATGGATTGGCTTTTTTATTGCTCTTGGAATAACATTTTTGTTATGGTCAAATGCGCGAAAAGATGCTATGGAGGATGCGAAAACCCACTTTGACCGATCGAACATTGAAACGATTAATAAAATCAATAATAGAATGCAGACGTATGCCAATGCACTGCAAAGCGGTAGGGCATTATTAAATACCGTAGATCAAATGGATCGTAAAAAATGGAATATTTATTTTTCAAGCCTAGGTATTGCCCAACACTATCCCGGATTTCAGGGGATCGGATTTTCAAAAGTTATCCCTTCCAATCAACTTTCAAAACATATTGCTCAAATGCGTAGCGAAGGATTCTTGGATTATGAGATTAAGCCCTCTAACAAACGGGAAGAATATCATTCTATTATCTATCTTGAACCACTGGATGAGAGGAACAAACGGGCTATCGGATATGACATGTTTACCAACCCCATTCGTCAAAGTGCCATGATCCGTGCACGGGATATGGGAGAGGTTGCTCTATCGGGTAAAGTGACGCTGGTTCAAGAAAATGAGACCAACATTCAAGCCGGTTTTTTAATGTATGTACCGTTTTATCATAAACAAGCCGTATCTCTAACGCAAGGAGAGAGAAAAAAACATTTTGAAGGGTTTGTGTATGCCCCTTTTCGTGCAGACGATCTTATGAGTGAAATTTTTGCTAATCAAGATCCTAACATAGCGGTGAAGCTCTATGATGGAGCATCCGTTAATGATGAAAATCTCCTTTATAAGAGTGATGATTTTACCAAGAATAAACCCCTCTTTACAGCAGGCATTCCGGTTGAGATGTATGGTCGGACTTGGACGCTGGTTTTTCAGACGCTTCCATCCTTTAAAGCAACGATTGATAGCGATAATTCTCGATTGATAATACTGGCAGGTTTGCCTATATCTTTGCTTTTATTGCTTACGGGTCTCTCTTTTTCTCAAACGGTACAACAGGCGCGAACGATGGCTCGTAAAATGACCTCGGAAATTAGAGCTCTTAACAATGAACTCGAAACCATCATCGATACCGCGCCCAATCCTATAATTTTGCATACCCAAGACGGTACGATTGTAAAAATTAATAAAGCATGGAGAGACAGTTCAGGATATAGTCTCGAAGAAACACCCACAACAGATATTTGGGTTGATAAGTCGTATAAAGAAAATCATGAAAAAGTCAAAGAACATATTCGCTATTTGTTTACGATTAATGAAAAAATCGATGAAGGGGAATTCTCGTTTTACAGTAAATCGGGTGAAAAGGTCACGTGGCAGTTTAGTTCAGCTCCATTTGGGATAATTAATGGTCAAAAGGCGGTTATTTCCTCTGCAATGAATGTGAGTGAACTTAAAAATAAAGATGATTTGTTGATGATGCAGTCACGTCATGCTGCTATGGGAGAAATGATCAGTATGATAGCTCATCAGTGGCGGCAGCCTCTTGCTTCTATTTCTGCTATTTCAGGATTGCTAAGCCTTGAAGTAATGATGGATCAATACGAGAAGGAGCATTTTACAAAAAAACTTGATTTAATCAGTGACCTCTCCTTGGAACTTTCCAATACAATAAATGATTTTAGGAGTTTTTTCAAAGAAGATAAAACAAAAGAATCAACAACCTGGAGAGAACTGGTTGAAGGGAGTCTTGCCATGATCAAACCGATTTTGATTAGTAAATTGATTAAGGTGGAGACAGCTTTCCATGAAAACGATCCCTTTAAGACATATCCGCGTGAAATACGACAGGTTATTCTCAATTTAATCAAAAACGCAGAAGATGTATTCGCGGATAATGCGACGTCTGAACCAACAATATGGATTCGAACGATGCGCGAAGGTACGATGAGATGCTTGGAGATTGAAGACAATGGTGGTGGAATACCAGAACAGATTATAAACCACATTTTTGATCCTTATTTCAGTACAAAAATGGAAAAAAATGGAACAGGCATTGGGCTTTATATGTCAAAAACGATTGTAGAAAAACATGGAAAAGGATCTTTGAGCGTTTACAATACAGCGCGTGGAGCCTGCTTTAAGATCGCTTTTCCGATGGATGGCTAACTCGATGGTGTATCAACCGCCGTATAGAATGTATTGGTTTTAGACGTCGTTCGTGGTGCGGGTTGCGCTAGGGCTGTTTCGTCTTTTTCTCCTGTACGAATACGTTCCACTTCCATTACCGGTGTGACCCACATTTTACCGGCACCGTGACCCAAGTCTTGTGTATGTGCTCGAATACATTCCATGGCTGTTACTTTGTGTGCATCATCAGAGATAACGATTAAAAGCATCACTTTTGGGAACAAGTCGGGTGCGTTGTTTTTCTCTGCAATTCCCAGTGATCCTTTTCCGATAACATCCATTACGGTGACCCCTTCGATCTCATTATCAAAAAGTTCACGAAGAACATCGTTCAAGCAGTGGCGATTAAATACAGCAGTAATTTGAAACATAATAAATCCTTTTAACCTAAGATAGTTTACCTCCTGCATATTTTGTTCTCAATATTTTTTACGACAAAAATGTAATCCTTTAACGAGAACGTCTCTTGCATCTTTTGAAGCAATATCATCCATCAAGGAGCAATCAATGGCACGAGACACATTAATCGGCGGAGCATTATGGGAAGAGTATTCACTCGAGGTTCAACGACGCATGAACGATCCAATCAATATGGGAGAGATCACTCAAGAGGAAGCTGATGCGGCTCAAAAGCAACTTATTATCGCTGATTTCGGTGCGGAGAGCTGTGGGGATGCGGTACGGTTGTACTGGACGATTGACCCTAAAAACGATGTCATTGTAAAAAGCCGTTTTAAAAGTTTCGGATGCGGTACTGCGATTGCAAGCTCGGACATGATGGCGGAACTG
>JAGXHZ010000072.1 GCA_024635855.1 Sulfuricurvum sp. | reverse complement strand
TTTCAACCGCTTTGGAAATGGCTTGGAGCATATTATCGCCTTCTCGTAAGTCATTGTTTTCGAGCCATTCAAAAAAATCTTTATTAAAAGTCACTGCCATCTTGACAATTTCGGCCACACCTGCACCAAACTCACGGGAAGGAAGTGTTGTTAAAAAGCTTGGGTCAATATGAACGGCTTTAGGTTGATGGAAGGCTCCGATAAGATTCTTTCCAAATCGGTTATTCACACCTGTTTTGCCACCAACACTCGCATCAACTTGAGAAAGCAATGTCGTTGGAATCTGTACAAAATCAATACCGCGATTATAAAGACTTGAAGCAAACCCTCCCATATCTCCGATCACACCACCGCCAAAAGCAACAAGTAAAGATTTTCGATTCAATCGGTGGTCAAACATCCGATCCAAAATAAATTCGATTGTCTCAAGATTTTTATATTGTTCTCCGTCGGGGATCGTAATGATAAAAACTTCTTTTGCATTTAGTTTCGAAAGAAGTGTTCCTAGATGCAATCCTGCCACTTTTGGATTGGTTAAAACCGCTACTTTACCATTGAAATCAATCGCTTGCAATGGACCGATATGGATAGGGTAAGAGTCATCGATGATTCGATTAAGAGAAATATTGATTGTCATAAAAAGCCTACTGAAATAAAGTATGAAAGTTTTACTATGATACTTTAAATCGGCTTAAATTATATTTGTGTCGGGATAAAAAGCTGGTGGTAACCATCGAGTTTTGCGTACAAAATTTCAGGATCGGTAGCGAAAAAACGTTTGAAAGGATTTTCAAACATTTTGTTCGTAAAAGGGAGACATTGTAAAAAATTATCATAATCTCGTAAAAAACGAATGGGATTTTCATCGGTTTTTACGACATTAATCGATTTAGAAAAGATAGTGGAAAGATTGTTAAAATGTTCAATCGCCTGCGTAACATTTGCCCTCTCCTCAACCGTATAATCAATCAATTCCAAATTAAAGCCAAGCTGCGACGCAACATCAAAAACCGTTGTTGAAATATGCTCAACATGATTTTCTTCCCCCAAAATAACCAAAGATTGCTTGAGCGTTGAAAATGATCGGTTTGCAAGTTTTAAAACCGGAACATTTCCTTGATAAAGCTTTTTACGTATGGATCGACGCGCAAACATGGTATGAGAAACAAGAAAAAGACCAATATGATGTTTTTTAATATCGGATAAAAACATCTCTTCGTCAACGACGGAATCGTAAACGATTTCAATCTCTACACCCTCTACTGCGCACGCTTTAATCTGACGTAAATGATCTATATCTCCTGGATTTACGATCTTGATTAAGAGCGGTTTTTTTAATTTACGTTGGATATAAATACTTCGTCGCACCAATTCAAACATTGTTTTTGGCTTTTCATACGCCATATCGATGTACAAATAAAGCTTACTGCCAAAAGGAGCCGGAAACTGACCAAGCTCGCGCTTGATAGCACGATAAACGGATTTAAGCACATTGGGTTCACCCACTAATACCAAAATATCATTGGGCTGAATCATTTTTTGATCCGAAGGTAAAATTAACTGACGATTCCGATAAATTGCCGCTATTTTCCAATTATTTTGTTCAATTGAACCGATGTGCCGATATACAAATGAGCTTCCAAAAGGGACCAAAACCTCCATAATCTCACCATTTCCCAAACCGATATTTTGGGCAAGAACAGGGATATTAGGAAGATGATCGATGAGATTTAAAGCTAAGATTTGACGCATATTAATCCATTCAACTCCATCTTCAAGGCTGACCGAGTTCCATAAATCCAAGGCGACAATGCGAATATTCGGTTTTAATGCGCGAATATTTTTGATTGTTTGTTCAAGTTCGAGCTGATTTTCCATTGCTAAAATAGCTTGCGTAAAATCCATTTTTAAAATAGTGGTAATTTTATAATAACTGGTTGGATCGAAATTAAAAAATTTAAAACGTGATTGGTTGTAGCTGTCATACGTTTCATCTGCTTTTGAGTGTATAACATAATAGACATTTTCAGTAGTATGAGTACCAATAACACGTTCAATAAAATGGTGACCGATAACCCCATCACTCACGATTAAAATTTTTTTCATTCCAATTGGACTCCTGATTAATTAGGCGATTGTACCATAATTTCATTTTTACAACCGTTGCGTCAATACTGACTTATTTATTTTGTTAATAAAATGTTATACTGACATTTATTAAGACATGGAGGATTATATGCGCGTTAATAGTAAGAAATTTTTTATAACTCTTTTACTTTTTATTGCAGTGGTCATCGGAATGGGTATTCGAGAATATTATGATGCTAAAAAAACCCATATAGAGACAATTAAAAGTGATTTATTAGAAGCTGCCTCGTCTGCCTCAATACTTGCAGGAAGCAATTATTATGATCATTTATGGGAAGGTCAAGTTACCCCGATAGAGACGGCAACCATGGTAGAAAACATGACGTCATTTGCACGCAGCCACAAAATTGGACGCCTTTATAGTGTATTTGTGGATGCCAATAATACGTTGCGTTATGGTATGAGTAATATATACACTTCCTCTAATGAAGCACTCATTAAGCCTCTTGATGCAGTGCATGATGATCGTGAACAACTCACTAAAATTCTAAAAAACAATCAGCCCTATTTTCAACTTGATGCGGTTCAAGGTTTTCACACTCTCTATCTTCCAAGTACTACCGCATCAGGAATTCACTATTTAACTGTTGCCGTTACAGAACCCACTTCGCTTCAAAAACTATCGCAAATGGCAATTTTTGATACCATTGCAAAATCGCTTCTTCTTTTTGCAGGTATTCTCCCTTTCTTAATTGTTTACCGCAATGTACTTGCAAATGATGCAAAGCGCCTAAGCTGCGAGATTGAATCAACTACTGAAAAACTGCAGAAAACTACTGAGATTTTACATGAACGGGTTGAAGAGAAAACAAAAGAGCTTATCGACGAAGGATTTGTTGATGAGCTCACCCATCTGCCTAATAGACATCGTCTTGCGTTTGATATGGATCGTCATGATTATCACGCTCTTGTCATTATTCATCTTAAAAATTTACAAGAACTCAATCACTTTTTTGGTGCTTCCATCACTGATGCTTTACGACAACAAGTTTCACTGCTTCTTACCAAATTGGGACTCATTGCATATCGATTAGGACGAGATGAATTTGCCCTACTCCTCGATTCAGATAAATCGACAGAAGATCTGCCCGCTTTTGCTGAGTTTTTGCTCCATTCATTTAACCAGCACTCATTTAACGTATTAAATGAGAAAATTATTGTATCAATTCGGCTTGGAATTGATACAAGTGTTCATCTTTCTCTTTCTCATGCGGATGAAGCACTCGCTAATGCAACCGAAACATCACAAGATTTTTCTATTTATAAAGAAGATAAAGAACTTGAAAAGGAGCAACATCAAAATATCGCTATTGCATCCTCTATTCGAGAGGCGTACTATGATGGACGTATAATTTGCTATTATCAACCCATCATTTCGACTCAAAGCGGTGAGATTCAAGCTTATGAGACTCTCGCACGATTAATTAGTAAAGATGCAACCCTCATCTCTCCTTTGAACTTTTTAGCCATTGCCAAAAAGACAGCCCTTTATCCTGAAATCTCACGAGAAATTATTCGTCAAACGTGTGAGGCGTTTGCAAATCGTAATGAAAACTTCTCTGTTCATTTATCCATACTCGATATCGCAAATAATCATACCCTCCGCTACATCGAAGAGACAATCGTAGGCACCGATACTGCTCGCCGAATTATCTTTGAACTTTCTGAAGAGGATATTTATGATCATTATGTTCTGATATCGCTCTTTATTGCAAGAGTAAAGCAGTTGGGTGTAAAAATATCGGTTGATAATTTTGGTGCAGGCTATTCCAACTTAGATAAAATTATTCACTTGGATATTGATTATCTCAAAATTGATGGTGTATTGATTAATAAAATCAATGATAATCGAAAATATTTAGAAACGGTACGAACCATAGCAGTATTTGCCAACGCTATTGGAGCAAAATCAATTGCTGAAAATGTTGAAAATGATGCAATTTTCACAACATTACAAACGTTAAATATCGACTATGTACAAGGATTTTACATCGGAGCTCCGCGAGCCACCTTCCTTAAATAATTCCTTCTTGACCGAGCCTATAAAGTGCAAAATCGTATTTTATGGGGTCTAATGGATCAAATTTTTTTAAATTTTCCGTTAATTCCAGTGCGGCTTTAAGATCACATTGTTTTCTCTTTAACAACCCTAATTTAGTTGAAACATGAAATGTGTGTGTATCCAGCGGCATAATGAGTTCAGAAGACGACATAACGCTCCACAACCCCATATCAAGCGTATCATGTCGTACCATCCAACGCAAATACATCATAATCCGTTTCATCGCTGAGGGGGAAGAACTTTTTTTAATTGGTTTTCCAATGAGGAAGGCATAGCCTTTGGATCGATACGGGTTTAGAGCATACAATGTTTCGATAAGAGTATCTAACCCCTCCAGTACCCCTCCTTGGTCATATCCCTGTCTAAATGCTTCTTCCACTCCTCCATTAAGTTTTAAACGTCGAAGCGTGATAAACCATTGCGCTATATCTTCACTATTTTGAAAACGATAATATTTTCCCTCAATAGACTTCATGATATTCTCTTCGTCCATATCAATAAGTCCGTTCTCCAATGATCGTAAAAAAGCAACAATTGCACGTACATTTCCATACGCAAACAAAGCGCACGTTAGGGCATTGCACTCATCTCCAAATGAACGTGCGATCATCAAAGGATCAGGCTTATCCTCGCACATTTCCTCTGAACAATTCCGTCGTGCAACCTCTGCGTCTAAACGTGCTTTTAACTTTTTCATCGTCCTAGCTGATAGAGTTTTTTACGCTCACTTGACCCTGCGATATTGGCTTGTGAACGGTATTTTGCAATCGTTCGGCGCACCATTGTGATATTAAATTTGGTTTGAACCATCTCCAGCAGTTTCATGTCACTCAACGGTTTTTTGTGCGATTCTTGTTTCACACATTCACTGACATACTCTTTGATAGCGGCATTGGATACATCCTCATCAATGGCGGTCGTAAAAAACTCTTTCATCGCATAAATACCTCGGTCACACGCAATGTATTTGTTGGCAATAGCACGTGAAATTGTCGAGGGGTTATGACCAAATTCATCGGCTAACATTTTCAGAGTTAACGGCTTAATCGCTCCGCCTGTGAAAAAAGTATACTGATATTCAACAATCATCAGTCCCACTTTATACAAGGTTGCTTTTCGCATTTCCAAGGCATCAACCAAGCTTTTTGCTTCTTTGAACTTTTGAGTAATAAAACTGTGTTCAACGCCATATTCAGTATCGATTGTAATGGCAGGATAATAGTTATCATTGAGCTTAACTTCTATTCCCGTATCCGGATCATTAAAAATCATCAAATCAGGAATAACTTGCATAGAGTTTTCTAAAAAATCAATAGCAGGCGGATTTTTAAAACTCCCTATCACTCTCATTGCCTCATGAAAATACTCTTCTTTATGGTAACGATTTAGGTTTTCTAAATTTTCTATCATGTCGCTTGCTAGATGATAGACAGTGTCGCTTATGGAGGTGTGATCGAGTTGAAATAAGAAGGACTCCTGTAAATTCCTTGCACCGATTCCCACTTGTTCAATAAATCGAAAACGCTTTCGTATTTGTTCAAACTGCTCAAAACTTATCCCCATCGAGAGACAAAAGGCTTCACCATCCCCCTCATAATATCCTCCCTCATCGAGATTTTCACAAACATGGCGAGCCACTGCTTGCGAAAGTGGGGTTGGGAAAAGGGGGGCTTCACATTGTTCATCCAAAACGTCGTACAAACTTTTGTGCTGCACTGTCAGGGCTTCTATTGCTTCAGAGTGTGAATTTTGGACATAGCCATATTGAATTTTTCGCGGTATTTTTGCTTCAAACGACTCTTCATATCCTGATTTCACATCAATAAGCGGATTCCCCTCAACAAAAGGTGCCATCGCTTCCCCCAAATCACTCAAACTCGAATGAAGAATCGGAAGCCAGTTACGCAAAGTATTCGAGAGTTTGTTTTTAACCTCAACCGATGTTCGAAGCTTTAAAGCGCCCATATTTAGAGTTTAAACGATTCGCCCAGATAGTGTTCTCGCACATCAGGATTGTGTGCAATCTCATCGCTCGTTCCAGAAGCCAGAAGCTCTCCGCTTTTAATGACGTAGGCACGATCACATACCGCCAAGGTTTCCCGAACATTATGATCCGTTATCAATACTCCGATTCCGTATTCGACCAACTGTGAAATCACGTTTTGAATGTCCATTACGGCGATAGGATCAACTCCGGCAAAAGGCTCATCAAGTAGCAAAAAACGGGGTTTATTGACCAATGCACGGGCAATCTCAACCCGTCGTCGCTCTCCACCGCTTAGATTGATTCCGCGACGAGCGCGAATGGGCTCGATATTAAACATTTCTAAGAGTTCTTCGATGCGTTGTTCTCGCATTTTTTTGGATAGTTTCCCAGCTTCAGCCGCGATAATAAGGTTTTCTTCCACACTCAAATCTTTAAAAATAGAAGCTTCTTGAGGTAAATACCCAATCCCCATTTGAGAACGTTTGTGCAATGGCATAGCCGATACATCCTCACCATCGATATAAACGTGACCGGAGGTTGCATCTACCAAACCGCATATCATATAAAATGTTGTCGTTTTCCCTGCACCATTGGGTCCCAACAACCCTACGACTTCACCTGTGTGAAGCTCCATGCTGACGCCTCGTACAATTTCATGCTTTTTAATTGTTTTGACTAAATTTTCAATTTTTAACGTGTGATCTATTTTATCCATTGTGCACCTCGTAGCATCGCTTATCATTATTGCATTTCGTAATTTTTATCACAATACACTCTATCCCTGCTCTTTTGAGCCACTCCATGAGCTTTTCATCTCCCCACTCTATGAGATGATA
>JAGXHZ010000071.1 GCA_024635855.1 Sulfuricurvum sp. | reverse complement strand
CAATTTGCTTGAAGTGGGGTCTTTGGAATTTCGAGAGATCACCAGTGAGCGTTATCCGATTTGGGATATTCGAAAAGAGTTACTGGCAAACCCTGCGCGAGGCGTTGTCGTCAATGCTGCTAATGAAGTGGCAATAGAGCAATTTGTCGAGGGTAAAATCACCTTTTTGGAGATATCAAAGCTGGTTATGAATGCTTTTAAACGCTTTGAGCAAGAGCCAAAATGCATTGAAGATATTTTTGCTCTCAACACTGAAGTGCGTCAGTATGTCAGGAGTCTCGCATGAGACAAAAAACCCTTTTATTGCACGGATGGGGTGGAAGTGATGATCCCCATTGGCAAGCATGGCTCGCAGGCGAAATAGCCAAAGATTACGGAACAGTCTCTTTTCCCCTTTTGGATAATCCTCATTTTCCGAGTAAAAATAGATGGATGAAGCAAGTAAAAGCACTTTTAAATGAATTTCAGCCGGAGGTTGTTATTTGTCATTCACTGGCAAATACCTTGTGGTTTCATTTGTGTCAGGAAGGTGAGATCACTCCGGTCAAACGACTTCTTTTGGTTGCGCCTCCCCGTTTGACTTGCGAGCTCGAAACTCTCAAAAGCTTTTTTCCCCTTGAATCTCCGAATTCATTGTATGCCGATGAGGTTATGCTGGTAACCTCCGATAATGACCCTTACATGAGCCAAGAAGAGGCGTTAGCGCTACAAAAGGTACTTGGTGTGGAGATGAAGGTGATACGAGATGGAGGGCATCTCAATGCTGATTCAGGCTATGGAGAATGGCCGTGGGTAAAAGAGTGGGTAATGCAATGATTTTGAGTATCGAAAGTTCGTGTGACGATAGCTCAATCGCGATTACTGAGATTGCAACCAAAAAACTTATCTACCATAAAAAAATATCCCAAGAGCTCGAACATTCCCAATACGGCGGTGTCGTTCCTGAGCTTGCCAGCCGTCTTCATGCTGTTGCTCTTCCTGCCATTTTAAGTGAATGCAAGGTGTGGTTTAATGAGCTAAAAGCCATTGCCGTAACCAGTGAACCGGGATTAGGAGTAACACTGATAGAGGGTGTTGTGATGGCAAAAGCACTCTCTATCTCTCTTAATATTCCAATCCTGCCGATTAATCACCTGAAGGGGCATATCTATTCTCTCTTTATTGAAAAAGAATCTCAATTGCCACTTACCGTACTGCTGGTTTCTGGAGGGCATACACAGCTTATTGAAGTGAAGTCGTACTCCCAGATGGAAACAGTTGCAACCACAATGGATGACAGTTACGGAGAAAGCTTCGATAAAGTAGCAAAAATGATGAAGCTTGGCTATCCAGGGGGTCCAGTGATTGAGCAGTTGGCACACAGCGGTGATGCATCCAAACTTTCATTTACTGTCCCTCTGTGGCAATCACCGTTGATTGCTTTTAGTTATTCAGGGCTTAAAAATCAAGTTCGTTTAGCGGTTGAATCTGCCTCATCTGAAACATACCCTGATATAGCTGCCGCATTTCAAAAAACTGCCACTGATCATTTGATCCAAAAGCTCAAAAAATATTTCAAGACCAACCCTCCGATACGCTTTGCTATCGTGGGCGGAGCAAGTGCCAACCTCTATTTACGCTCACAAGTACAGCAGATGCTCACCACCTATAAAGCACCCTTATTGTTAGCTCCATTAGAGTACTGCTCGGATAATGCCGCGATGATAGGTCGATGTGCGCTCGAAGCGTATTCCCTTAATCTCTTTGTAAATCATAGGGACGTGACGATTAATCCCCGTTGCAAACTGTGATTTAACTTAAACCAAAAGATATATTTTAGAATTCAGAGTAAAATTGTCTGATTTTTGTACAATTCCCCATATAAATAAAAACAGGAGCCCAAAATGGCAACAACAAAATTCAAAGGTACAGACGTAGAACTTTTAGGAAACACTGTTAACGTTGGCGATAAAGCACCGGCAATTACTGTAGTAAACTCAGCAGGGCTTGGTGACGTTGTTGTAGGCGGCGCAACGGGTAAAAAACAACTTATTATTGTTGTTCCTTCTTTGGATACAGGTGTATGTGCTACTGAAACTCGTAACTTCAATGCAAAAGCTGCAGGTCTAACTGATGTTACGGTAACAATCGTATCTCTTGATCTTCCGTTTGCAGCAGGACGTTTTTGCCAAGCAGAAGGTATCGATAATTTAACTGTATGTTCTGACTTCCGTAACAAAGAATTTGCAAATGCTTATGGTGTATTGCTTGGTGGTTCAGTTCTTGCAGGTGTAACATGTCGCGCAATTTTCGCAGTAAACGAAGAGGGTGTTGTTACGTATAAAGAAATCGTTCCTGAAATCACTGAAGAGCCTAACTACGAAGCTGCTTTGGCTGCTGTAGCGTAATTATCTTTATTGAACGCCAAAGGAATTCATCCCTTTGGCTACGCTTGCAGCACAAGGCACTAAAGCTTGCCTCTTCGAGGCAGATTCTTCTAAATCTTCATCAAATTTTTTTATTTACAAATAACACTGGCGCCTTGATCTGTTTTAGAAACGTTGCAAACATGAGGTCCGTCAAGAGTCAGAATGACTCGTGCAAAACTGCCATGGTTGGTTACTTTTACTTTTGTATAGGGACGTGAAGAGAGCTCTTTTTGATAGGGTTCAAATACTCCGGCATACTTAAAATCTACGATAACAGTGTGTGGATCACTTAGCGTAAAGTGGCGCAGCATGGATTTTTTACTAATAAGAGACATTTGATTGCCTGAATTAACAAATTGTATAAAGCTGCTGTTTGAAGAAGATTTATTTTCTGTTGCAGAGGAATGAATTTGTGCGTTTGATTGTGAAAGTACGAGAGGAGATCGCCAGTCAATACTTTGGTCAATCTCAAGTTTTCGGGTTTCGAAGCTTCCATCAACATTTTGAAGGGTAAAACTTACATCTTTGAGGAGGCGTGAGTTGTTGGGAAAATTATAGGTCATTGAGGTAAGTGGAGGTTTATGGTCATTTATCTCAGATGAAATGGGAAGACTCGCCCCTTCTGAAAGAGAAAAAAATGGATTTTCACGTGCAAAAAGAGTTGTAATTAAAAGAGATGAGAGAAGGAGTGTTTTTTTCATGGTTGCTCATCTTTTGGTATTGATCCAGAATCTGCGTCTAATTCTTTTAGCTCAAAATATTGCTTTTGTAAGGAAGCATTTTCACTTTTTAGATGTTCAATATCTTCTGAAAGAAAGGTTTGATACTCTTCAAGATTAATTAAAACTAAAAGAGAATTGTTTCCAAAAATAAGAACACTAAGATAGAATAAAATAGCTACAATTAATCCAGCTACCAGAAAAAATTTTGGAGTTGAGAGACCAAAACGACGTTCACTGAAACTCTGTTCAGCGACGCTTGAATCGAGTATTTGGTCATGCTCTTGATAGTTCATTATTTAAATAAACTACTCCCAAGGTATTCACCGTACATTACTTCATTTTCGATTTCAAGCAAACGGTTGTATTTAGCCGTACGTTCACCGCGTGCAGTCGAACCGGTTTTAATCTCACCGCAGTTAAGTGCAACGGCAAAGTCCGCAATAAATGCATCTTCACTCTCACCTGAGCGATGTGACATAACACATTTATAACCATTACGCTGCGCCAAACGAACGGTAAGCATTGTTTCAGAAACGGAACCGATCTGGTTGGGCTTGATGAGGATCGAGTTAGCAATTCCTTTGCTAATCCCCTCTGCCAAAATACTGGCATTGGTAACAAATAAATCATCCCCGACGAGTTGAACTTTTGATCCCAATTTTTCAGTGAGAATTTTCCATCCATCCCAATCGTCTTCGCTTAAGCCGTCTTCGATCGAGACAATAGGGTATTTAGAGCATAAATCTACGTAATAATTTACAAGTTCTTCGCTGCTTACGGTTCTATTTTCAGAGTCGAGTTTGTAGCCGCCTTCCGTAACAAGCTCAGATGCCGCAACATCAAGTGCGATAGCGATTTGTTCACCTGCTTTATAGCCCGCTTTTTCGATCGCTTCCATTATGATTTGAATAGGCTCTTCATTGGAACTCAAATCGGGTGCAAAACCACCTTCGTCACCTAATGCCGTATTGTGTTTTTTGGCTTTTAAAATGCCTTTTAGATTGTGATACACTTCAGCAGAAGCACGTAGCCCTTCACTAAAATCGTCAAAACCAATCGGCATGATCATATACTCTTGAAAATCAACACTGTTATCCGCATGAGATCCGCCATTGATGATATTAAGCATCGGAACCGGTATAACCATTGCATTCGCACCGCCGAGATATCGATAAAGAGGAATATCTAAACTTTTAGCAGCAGCCCGAGCAACCGCCATAGAAACACCTAAAACGGCATTTGCACCAAGGTTCCCATAGTTTTCAGTACCGTCAATCTCTTTCATAACGGCATCAACCATTGCTTGATTATAAGGGCTAAGACCCATGATTGCATCAGCGATTTCATTATTCACGTGACCTACTGCTTTGAGTACACCTTTACCCATGTAACGACTGTCGCCATCACGTAATTCCAGCGCTTCACGCTTTCCTGTGCTTGCACCGCTTGGTACGATTGCGCTTTCGCGTGTTCCGTCACTCAACTGTACTGTTGCTTTTACGGTTGGATTGCCACGAGAATCCATTACTTCAATTGCGCTTACTTCATCAATAAAAATCATTCATCCACCTCATTCATTTCAGATTCACCCATAATCATGATGTTATTAACACCCATTGCGGATTTAATTTTTTCTTCGATTTTCTTTGCCAGCTCAGGCTCGTCTTTGAACTTTTGCTTGACGTTTTCACGACCTTGTCCTAGTTTTGTATCTTCAAAACTAAACCATGCTCCACTTTTGTCTATTATATCAAGTTTTACGCCGTAATCAACAAGTTCACCCTCTTTGGAAATCCCCTCACCAAACATAATATCAAATTCTGCCTGACGAAACGGAGGAGCCACTTTATTTTTAATGACTTTGGCTTTAACGCGATTTCCGATTTGGCTCTCACCTTGTTTAAGCGTTGCGATTTTACGAATATCGATACGAACCGATGCGTAAAATTTCAGAGCATTTCCCCCTGTGGTTGTTTCAGGTGAACCGTATCCCATGGTTCCGATTTTCATACGGATTTGGTTGATGAAGATAATAGTACAGTTCATTTTATGTAAAACACCGGTGAGCTTACGCAATGCTTTGGACATGAGACGTGCTTGTACTCCTACTTGCTGATCTCCCATTTCCCCTTCGATTTCTACTTTAGGAGTGAGAGCTGCCACGGAGTCAATGACGATAAGATCGACGGCACCGCTGCGAGCAATGGTTTCGACAATGTCGAGTGCTTGTTCGCCGTAATCAGGCTGTGAGACAAGAAGATTTTCAACATCCACGCCCAAATTTTTAGCGTATCCGACATCCAATGCATGTTCCGCATCGATAAAGGCACAAATAGACCCTTTTCGTTGCGCTTCGGCGATAATGTGAAGGGTCAAAGTTGTTTTTCCTGAGCTCTCAGGTCCGTAAATCTCAACCACGCGCCCCTCAGGAACTCCACCAATACCAAGCGCCAAATCAAGTCCAAGCGAGCCAGTGCTAATAGAGCCTATTGGCTCAATTACCTTATCACCCAGACGCATAAGCGTCCCTTTTCCGAATGTTTTATCGATTTGTTTCATAGCCAATTCGAGTGATTTGAGTTTGTTTGGATCTACCATTGTCGTGTTCTCCTAAAAGGGTAAAATATAAAGTTAGACAATAATATGACAAATTGAAAATATTTGTTAAAAATATGACAAATTGCAATACAATACATTCATTCGAATATTTATAGAGATATTTTAGCGTTATTTCGTTAAAATTTACATAGATTTGTAAACTTAAGAGGTGTTTTTAGTGAAAAAAATGGTAATTGCCCACTCTCCTGATGCGGATGATATTTTTATGTATTACGCCATCAAGTTTGGGTGGGTAGGTCGTACTAATACCGTTTTTGAAAATATACCGCTTGATATTGAAACACTTAATATTGAAGCCCTCAAAGGGACATACGATATAAGCGCAATCAGCTTTGGTTTATATCCCCATATTGCCCAAGAATATGCCCTTATTCGTACCGCAGTCAGCTTTGGAAGCGGTTATGGACCTAAGCTTATTCGCAAACGCGATACGGTATTAAAACGTAAATTCAAAGTGGCACTTAGCGGAAAATATACGACCAATGCCCTTCTCTTTCGTATTGCCTATCCTGACGCTAAAATTGTTTACATGAATTTTCTCGATATTGAACAAGCAGTGATAGACGGGACAGTGGATGCTGGGGTATTGATCCATGAAAGTATTTTAGGTTACGATGATTCTTTGGTGGTCGAGCGAGAGCTATGGGATATATGGTGCGAACTAAGCGGCGGTGATCTTCCTCTGCCCTTGGGCGGAATGGCGATTCGACGTTCTTTACCTCTGACATCGGCTATCTCGTATGAAAATCTTCTCACCAAAGCGGTACAGGTAGCACGGGATCACAAAGAACTTCTCTCAAAAATGCTCATCGAGCGTTCGTTGGTACGAATTGATGCCGAAACATTGGAAAAATATCTCGAATTGTACGCAAATGATGAGTCAATCAGCCTCAGTGATGTACAGTTTGAAGCGATAAACAAACTCTTTGAAATCGGGTATAAACACAACTTTTTTGATCAAAAAATGGATGCACGTGATTTTTGTATTCCGCAAGAATACACCGCATTGAGGAATAACTAATATGATGCAAGAAGAGCTGATTGGTCTTGGTATTGAGACGTTTAAAATCGCATTGATTTTATCCTTGCCCGCATTGCTTGTAGGGATGTTTTTGGGACTTGCCGTGAGTATTTTCCAAGCCACGACTCAAATCAATGAGATGACGCTGAGTTTTATTCCGAAGATTGTCGGAATTATTATTGTCATTATTTTAACGATGCCATGGATGATGAACGAGATGCAAGATTTCACTATTCGGATGTTTAATCTGATTCCGACTTTTATGCAATGATTTCTAAAACCATTGATTTCTCCAAATTTAGTTCTATTCGCATCGGTCCTGTTGTCGATGTAGTTCTGATCGAAGATGATAATGTTCCCGAAGGTTGCGTTATTGTCGGAAGTGCCAATAACCTCCTCGTTTCACCCACTCCTCCACCGCTCATGATGCTTTCAAAGCAGTATGATTTTATCCGCATTGAGGAGAATCGTCTGATTATCGGTGCGGCAACTCCCGGAGGACGAGTTGTGTCGTTTTGCAAAAAAAACAATATTGCTCATTTCGAATATCTTTCCAAGCTTCCGGGCACTTTGGGTGGGATGCTAAAAATGAATGCAGGGCTTAAAGAGTATGAGATTTTCAACCATTTGATTGCGATTCGTACTCAAAGCGGATGGAAACAAAAAACTGACATTGTGTATGGTTATCGAAAAACATCCATCAATGAAGTCGTTTTTGAGGCGGCTTTTGAGCTTGAAGAGGGATTTTCGCATGAGCGATTGGAAATGTTTGCCCAAATGCGTTCCAATCAGCCAAATGTTCCCAGTGCAGGAAGTTGTTTTAAAAATCCTCCAAACGATTATGCGGGACGGCTTATTGAGGCAGTAGGATTAAAAGGAAAACGGGTGGGTGCGATGGCATTTAGTGATGTTCATGCTAATTTTCTCGTCAACTACGGCGGAGGAGAGTATGAAGATGCCCTTTTTCTGATAAAAGAAGCCCAAAAACAGGTGTTTGAACAGTTTGAAATTGAGTTGCAATGCGAAGTCGTACTTTTGAGTGATACGATTGTGACGAAATAAATAGATTCTTTATTGACTTAAGCCGTCGAAATAGGCTACTATGACGAATAAATTCAACTTTGAGAGGAATTTAACCGCAATGACTGTGAGCTATATTCGTCCTGATAAAGATTTTGATAACGTTTATGAGCAATTAAAATTGATTAATGCTTATAGCGATCAAATGAAACTCCCAATCAATAAAGAGCTGATTGACCAGCTTTCCCAAAATAAACGGATAAATGATCGAAATAATGTCGTTGAGCTCTTTCGTTCTTTGAGGGCAGATACATTATTGATTTATGACGTGTGGGTACTGAGCGTTAATATCGAAGATGTGGTGCAGGTGATGAGTTGTCTTCTTAAAAATGGCAATACGATTCATTGTGTAAAACAAGGGATTATAATCAACGCACAGAGTGATATAATGGTCGTTTTAGGACTTATTGACCAGCTTCGTCAAATGGTACAAAATGATGACAAAAAAGGGATCGGGCGACCACGCGGGTCTAAATCGGTATCAAAATTTGATTTAAAGTTAGATCAAATTATTTCTCTGCTCAAGCAGGGCAATAGCGTCAGTGAAATAGCTCGTCAAATGAAAGTGAGTCGCAGCTCATTAAAAGATTATGTCGAATCGCGAGAGTTAAAAGCCTTGGTTGGGGGAGTTGTTCTTTCGAATAACGAGTCAGATGCAAGAGCGATTATGATCGAAACCATTCAATGCCCAAGCATTGAACCAATCAAAAAGGAGAATGAATGAGTACGGAAGAAGTATCCCTTACGGGGAAAGCTTATTTGAGCAAGTGGGTTCCATGGAGAATTAAGCGGTATTGGTTTTATGGATTTGTGACCATTTTGTCATTGATTATTCCGTGGATACGCATTGATGGAAATCATCTCTTCTTGTTGAGTTTTGATAAGTTAAAACTCCACCTGATGTTTATTCAGTTTGATATGCAAGAACTTTATTTGATGCCATTTCTATTGATGCTCTTGTTTATAGGCGTTTTTGGTATTACCGTCTTGGGTGGTCGTGTTTTCTGTGGATGGATATGTCCTCAAACTATTTTTAGGGTTGTTTACCGTGATTTGATCGAGACAAAACTCCTTGGGCTTCACAAGCGGATTAAAAATAAGCAGCAAGAGCCTGATTATTCAAAGACAGAGAATAAAATCAAGCGTTTGGTGGCGATTTTAATTTGGACGGGATTGGCATTTATTGCGGCGGCGGATTTGATGTGGTATTTTGTCCCTCCTGAAGATTTCTTGGCGTACATCCAAAATCCTAATGAGCATCTCGTTCTTGTAGGTGCAATCCTCGGTATTGTTGCTTTCTTGGTTTATGATATCATTTTCTTGCAAGAAAATTTTTGTGTTTACGTATGTCCTTATTCCCGTATTCAATCGGTTCTCTATGATGATGATACTATCATGGCGATTTATAATCCGAATCGTGGTGGTGAGATTTATAATGAGCAAAAAGAGAAGTTGTATACTAAGCAAAAAGATTTATTGAGTGTGAATGCGAAGGCAGAGTGTACTACCTGTGAGAGCTGTGTAGCGGTATGTCCTACTCACATCGATATTCGAAAAGGGCTACAACTTGAGTGTATCAACTGTCTTGAGTGTGTCGATGCGTGTACGGAAGTCATGGGCAAGCTTGGAAAACCAAGTTTGATTGAATGGTCGAGTGAAAAAGAAACTCTCTTTATGAAGGGGAAAACACACTATTTCCGTCCTAAAATTTTGGGTTACATTGGTATCTTGATTGTTGTCAGCATTATTTTAGGGATGATGGGAAGTGAAAAAGAATATATGCTCCTGAACATCAACAAAGAGAATCGTCTTTATGCAATTAATCACACCGATGAGGGGAAAGTACGGGTTGATAACGCCTATACGTTCTTGTTGCAAAACACGCTCAATGAAGATCACAGCTACTACTTTGATGTTATTGCACCAAAGGGGATGGAAGGTAAAATCAAAATAGGGACACCTACTGAGCCGTTTAAAGTTAAGCCGGGCGTTGTTAAGAAAAAAGT
>JAGXHZ010000070.1 GCA_024635855.1 Sulfuricurvum sp. | reverse complement strand
TTCCAGGATGAAAGTTCAATCGATCAAGCCCAAGCTGTGAACAGCGTTGCAACTCATCGATAAATGCTTCCAGTGATTTTTCACGCTTCTCTTCTTCGGGATGTCCGAGATTGATAAGATACGAATCATGAGGTAAGACATGCTTCGTGAGAATTCCGCTTTTGGCAAGATTGTCTTTAAACAATCCAATCGTCTCATCCTCAAGCGGTTTTGCCGCCCACTGCTTTTGGTTTTTAGTAAAAAGAGCAAACGCTTTCGCCCCTATTTTCATTGCATTAAGGGGGGCGTTAAAAACTCCACCCGAAGCGGAGACGTGTGCTCCTACGTATTTAGACATTTTTATTTTCCTTGTGTATTTTTTATAAGTTTTTTGATTTCTCTATCGAAATCGGATTCGATCTTTTGAATTTTGTTAAACTCTTCGTAGATAGCAAACGCTTTCTCTTCCGCCTGATTTTTACTCACCGTCCCATTCCCTTCGAGAATGTTGTACTCATTAAACGCTAAAAACTTATCCACCGATTCTTTGATCTGTACCATAGTCAAAGTTGTACGGTTTTCAATCAGCCGTTCTATGTAGTCAAAATAGCCAGATATTGTTCGCTCCAGCTTTTTGATCTCATTCTCACTCAAATAATTTTTAGCAATCACCGTATCCGATTTCAGAATCCGCCCGTTAGGTGAATTTTTCCATGTCTGCAACCCCATAAACGGTTTTGAAATATCTACTTTTTCATAGATAATTTCTGCCGCTGTTTGAGCGTTGATCGCATAGTGAAATTTATTTTGAACCGTAGCATAAAAGTTCTTAGTCGTTTCCGAATTTTTATCATAATCGATACTGCACTCGGCAAAAATATCGGTAATTTGTTGATAAATTCTTCGCTCGCTCGCACGGATAGAACGAACACGTTCCAGCAACTCATTAAAATAATCTTTGCCGAAATATCGACCGTTTTTAAGCCGATCATCATCCATAGCAAAACCTTTGATGATGTACTCTTTCAGGACTTTGGTTGCCCAGATTCTAAACTGTGTTGCTTGGCTCGAATTGACACGATACCCTACTGATAATATGGCATCGAGGTTATAGAATTTTGTTTGATAGTTTTTTCCATCTTTGGCAGTATGTGCAATTTTTGCACTTACTGAATCTTCATCGAGTTCAGCGCTATCAAAAATATTTTTCAAATGTTTAGTTATAACGGTTCTTTCAATTCCAAAAAGCTCTGCCATCCTCTTTTGCGGCAACCATACACTTTCGTTATGGAGAAATATTTCGACTTTGACATCACTGTTGGGTGTTGTATAGAGTAGAAATTCGGTGAGAGAGTCTTGAAGGGTGAGATTATTCATTTGTTGTTACCTCTAACTGCTCTATATTTTTTTTATGTTGTATTTCATTCTCTATTTTTTGTATAATCTCTTTTTCTACAATATCATGACAATGTTTTTTTATCCATACATCCTTAATTTTATAGGGAATTTTTACTTCATATGAATTTATAATTTCAATAAGTGCTTTCCAGAAGGACAACTCTTCTAATACGTTCTCTTTCTGATAGGCAGAAATAGATTGATACCTATTTTTTAAAACATCAAGAACATCACGCATATTTTTATTTTCAACTCGAAGTAAAGCATCAAAAAATGCTTGTGGCTTTATGAGACTAAATACGGGTAATCTATAGAGAATCTCTTTATTTCTTTCAGCAGTCAACATATCTGCAAATTCATAAGTTTTATTTTCACTAAGATATTGAATTAAAAGATTACCTTTCTCAACTAATCCCTCATTTCTGAAATTATCCGCTTGCTCTAGTAAATAATCCTTTAGGTGTTTAAACTCATCCGATTCTTCACTTCTATATCCATAATAAGTATAATGCCCATCTAATTCATAATCGTTAAGAGTGTATATACCTTTCAGTTCTCTTATATTTACATCCACATATTTTTTTATATCATCAACTAGTTGATCTTTCTTACGGTTATAAATCTTTTTCTCTATTAGCTCCAAGAAAATTCCCAATACCTGCATAATAACAGTAGGTTCTAAATATTCATTATTTTTTAGCTTTAATAAAGTTTGCTTCAGAGCTGTCTCAAACTCATCTTCTTCTATCCACATATAGTGCCAAAGCATCACCCATTCTTCTTTCTGCTCTCTAAAAAAATATCTGCTTCGATTTAAATCTAATGAAATCATAGTCGCAGATATATTTCCTTTTGTCAAAAGATCAATCCAATTTTCATTTGACAATAATAATTCATAAGATAAAAAATTATATTTTTGAAAAAGTTTTTCGATTATTGTTAATTCTTTATTCGGTTTATTGTCATTTAACATTTTCCCGACACGAAGCATCGACACATCTTTTAATGTCAAAATATCAAATTTCCCATTCTTCATTTCAAAAAATAAAGCAAAAAATATTTGTATAAATTCTACCATTAACTCTGAATGAGTTTTGAACTTTAATTCAAATTGACTCATTAATCGATCAAAATCCAATACACCTTGTCGGAGACTTCTCAGATTTTTATAACCAGCCATATCAAATACTGTCTTGATGACCAATTGATTGTTTCTAAGCATATCTTTCGATTCTTTCAATGCACTCGTAAAAATTATAAAAGCTGTGTCAAAATCTTGTTCTATTTGAAAAGTTTTACCAATTGTTTTTTCTTTGAAAGTATCATAAAATTGTCGATCTTTTATTTCATCTTCATTAGCAAGCAATATTACTCTTTGTCCAAGCTCTTCAACCAAAATATTAATGTATCCAAGAACTTCTGATAAGCCAGTATCTATTCGTTCTAAGTCATCAAAAATAAAAATCACTTTTTTATCTGTTTCTCGCTTTAAAGCTACGTCAATTGGTATATCCGATAATGCAATATTTACACCTGCATATTTATCCAATATACCTTTTATAAATTTACCAATAAAATCTGTTGCTTTTGCAAGATTATCATCTTCTAATCCAAACAATTTAAAGATAACTTGCTTATGGATATCTTCTTTTGATCTCAATCCAAATAAACTGACGTGAACAAATTTATAACTACTTTTGTTTTTTTCTTTAAACTGTTTAATGAAATGAGTTTTTCCACTCCCCCATTTTCCAGACAATAAAACTGCATACTGAGGCTCATTCAAATTTAGGTAGTAATCTAAAAACTCATTGATATGCTGATTTATAATTGCCAAAATACACCTTGATTTAATTGAAGTTGGATTCCCGATTGAGTGGGGAATGACGGGAAAATAATTTTTTGAAAGATTATATCACAGTCATCGAATTCTCTCCGCCGCCTCTTCAAGTATTTAACCCGTTCACTCAGTCGCATTACTCTCCAAAACAACACTAATCTTAATCATCAATCCATTCAATCGGTCTTTGAAATACGTTTCTGTAGGTGATCGGCGGTAGACAATGTCCATCTCATCATTCCGTATATTTTGGATTTTTACCCCTCCACACGATTCACTCGTCCCATTGCCATCAAAAATAGGTTCACTTTGCAATACCCTGCGCATCGTATCACGCGGATAATCTTTATAGAGATATTCGCTCACAAACGCCTCTTCACTCATACATCCGGCACTCACGCATACTTGTTTATCGATGGATATTTTCTCGACCGCTACACCTGCGGTAAAAAGTTCCATCTCAACTGCATCGCCTTCATAGCGAATGTATCCCATATCCGCGTATTTCAGCTTGGGGCTTTTGATAACAATCATTTTTGGGGTGCTGATAGAGTAGTATTTCGTTGCGCATCCTCCTATTAGGAGGGCGAACACACTAACCCATAGGATAAAGTATTTTTGCATGTACCGCGTCCAAAGCGTGATTTATTTCGGGAGAAAGGGTAACATTCATCGCTGCCAAACTCGCATCGAGTTGTTGAGGGGTAGTTGCTCCGATGATGGTGGAAGCGACAAAGTCAAACTGTTTGCTCCACGCAATCGCCATCGTGACAATGTCCATCCCCGCCTCATGTGCAATACGGAGATATTCTTGGGTCGAAGCAAGTGTTTTATCATTGAGAAAACGTGCTGCCATCAATCTCTGACGTTTGTTGGTGGAGTTAACATAATCACTAAAACGTCCCTGTGCACCATTGGATTGATTGTATTTTCCGCTCAATACTCCGCCGC
Source organism: Sulfuricurvum sp. (assembly GCA_024635855.1). Next base: position 6,366 of record JAGXHZ010000070.1, on the reverse strand, counting down.
CTAGAGGTGAATAGGGTAACAATGAGATGTTTTCACTTTTACATACCGCATTGATTCCATCTAAATCACGACGATTGAGGAGCGAAAAATTATTTTGTACCGATTCAAAGCGGGCTAATTTTTCGTATTTTGAGGTCATAGTGGCTTTCATCACCCCGTGCGCCGTATCATTTGATGTTCCGATGTAACGCACTTTTCCGCTTTGCACCAGTGAATCAAATGCTCGTAATGTTTCTTCTATGGGGACTATCGGATCTGGCCAATGCATCTGATACAAATCGATATAATCTGTCCCAAGACGTTTGAGTGAACCCTCGATAGCCCGCTCGATATGAAATCGATCGCATGCCGTGTATCCATGACGAATCGGAGGGACGAACCATCCTGAAGCGGCACCTGCGACTTTCGTTGCCAAAATCAGACTGTCACGCTGTTTTGTCTTCAACCATCGACCAACCATTTCTTCAGTGAGTCCTGAGAGCTCAAAGCTTGGAGGAACGGGATAAAGTTCAGCCGTATCGAAAAAATTCACCCCTGCATCGTATGCTTTATCCATGATGGCAAACGCATTTTTCTCATCACATTGACTGCCAAACGTCATTGTTCCCAAACAAATAGGGGATACGCGTAAACCACTGCGTCCGATATAGCGGTATTCCATTCTTTCTCTTTTCATTCTTGTAATCTTATTGTAATTGTATTTTATTGTATTCTACTGTTTTTGAGCTACAATAATAAAATTAAATTGTTCAAACAGGAGAACACAATGTTGGATGTTATCAATGATACGTACTCGAAATTTCAAGAGGTTCATTCACTTTTAAACGATACAAGCGCGACTGGAAATGCGTATTTTACGCAACTAAACGATGCGACTCAAGCTGCGTATATTGCGATGAATGAAGGAATGTGTGTCAATACAACGGTATGTCATGAGTGTGCTGAACATCGCGATTTTTTACAGAGTATGATCACTGTTGTGGAGGAATTGGAAAATGGAGCTCCCATGACAGCTGATTATCGTGAGAAATTAACGAACTACGCAACTATGGTTAATTCAACGCTTCCCAAAATATCAGCAGCACTTGCTTCTCTTTAAACAAGGCTAGCTCGCTGCCTTTAATGCATCATACGCTTCTTGAAGAAGTTTAAATTTTTCCGTATATTTGTTAATCACTTCAGGGCTTTTTGTATGGACTCGGTCAGGATGATATCGCTTTGCCAACTGCCGATAACGCTGTTTTAAATTATCCGGCTTGCTTCCCATAGGGAGTTCAAAAATCGCATGATAACGAATCATCTTGTCAATATCATCATTCCCAAATCCCCAAGGGGTATAGTGTCCGTAAAGCTTACTCATAAATCCATCATCATAACGGTAATTGATCACATAATGGAGCACTTCGCGTCGGTTAAGCGCTTTTTCTAAACGTGATTTAGCACTTAGAGTTGAAACATCGATATAAATTTGGTTGGAAGTGCTGCTCATGACCAAAGAAGAAAGCTGCTGCTTGAGATAGCGCATCACCCAGCGATTATCACTCAAAAACGTTATTTTTACTCGGCTTGGACCAAAAGCATAAAGCTCTACATCCACTCTTTCAGCTTTTTTGTAGGGTATTTCGATACGAACTGCGGCACTTTTGCATTTACGAAGCGATCGACGATAAAACGAGCTGGTGAGGTCATTGTCTTTTGTATAACGATCGGTTAAAGAATCGAGAAAATCTTCTTTTTGTTCCGATGAGTTTTCATTGTTAAGAACCAAAACTCCATTGTCTAAAAAAAGGGTATTGTGAATATGATGATCGAAAAACTCTTCCATCCACGGCTCTTCGAGGGTATTTGAACCCCCGTGAACGAAAATAGCATTGTTGCGTAAAACAACTCTCACGGATACCCCCGTTGCGATAATATTACATCAAACTAAGCAAAAAAGGTTCCAATTACTGTTTTACTATCTCTCCATAACACTCAGGACGGCGATCACGAATCAATCCCCAGTAGTGACGATGTTCGCGAATGGATACAGGATCAAACTCACTGTAGAGAATCTCCTCTTTGTCACGGGATGCTTCTGCTACTTTTTCTCCCGTGTGATCGGTGATAAACGAACTGCCGTAAAAAGTCAGAGTACAACTCTCGCCGACCTCCTCACCGATGCGATTAGCAGCAATTACAGGGATAATATTCGCGGCAGAGTGTCCCAACTGTACTCTCTGCCAATGCGATGCGGAGTCCACACCGATTTCAGGCTCGCTTCCGATTGCCGTTGGATAGAAAATCATATCCGCACCCACGAGTGTCAAACAGCGTGCAGTTTCGGGAAACCATTGATCCCAGCAGATTCCCACACCAACATTGCCGTAACGAGTTTTCCACACTTTAAATCCCGTATCACCGGGTTCAAAATAAAATTTTTCCTCGTATCCAGGACCATCAGGAATATGGGTTTTACGATAATTTTCCATCACTGTTCCATCCGCATCGATCATCACCAGTGAATTAAAATAACGCTCACCGTCACGTTCAAAATAGCTAACGGGTAACACGACACCAAGCTCGCGAGCCAATGCACTAAAACGTGCGATCATCGGATGTCCTTCAAGCTCTTGCGCCCACGAGAAATACTTTTTGTCCATATCTTTGCAAAAATAATACCCTTCAAATAACTCCGGTAATAAAATAATCTGTGCACCATTTTTAAAAGCTTCTCGAACCATTATTTCGGCTTTAACAATATTGGCCGTTTTATCTTCACTCATTTGCATTTGTATTGCGGCTACTTTAATCATTGTCAACTCCTGTTACTTCATGCTAAAATTATAACGCAGCACTTATAAATTATTAAAACATTACGTGGTATTCTATGCAAATATAGATGTGTCAGAAAAGGGGTTACCTATGCAACTCAATGCACAATACCAATCGTTCTCTCAAATGAGTACGGAAATCAACAAACGGGATAAAACTCTCGAAAAAATTGCAACTGGTGCTGAAGTTAAGATTGATGATAGCGCTTTAGCTGTCATTGCTTCCCTGATGCAAAGCGATATTAGTACTTTTTCTCAAGAGCTTATAAACACCAATGATTCTATCTCGATGATGCAAGTTGCCGACGGCACATTAAGCTCTCTCAGCGAACAAACTCAAATGCTCAGCGATCTAAGTGTTCGGTATAACAGTGCTTCACTCAACGAAAGTCAAAAGCAAGGACTCGCCGGAGAATTCAATCGAACCTTAGAATCGATGAACCAATCCATTCAAAGTACGAGCTACAATGGTCAAGGCTTATTTAATGCAACCCATGCATTTGGTTCATCAAGTATTTCATTGGGAGATATGTCAACCAATACGCTTGCTATTGATAATCAAGAGAGTATTTCCAAATATGCTCAAAGTGTATCTCAGACACAAAGCGATGTAGGTTCTATGAGTAATGGGCTTATCAGCACAACCAACACATTGCTTGCTCAGATTACCGCTGCTTCTGCCGCACGCAGTCAAATTGCCGATACCGATATGGCAAAAGCAATCCAAGAATTTCAACAAAGCACCCTAAAACTTGATGTTTCCCAAATTAGCCTTGCCCATCAAAATGACGCATTACGTCAAAATATTGCACAATTATTGGGGTAATTTTTCTCGTCATACCCGATAGGATATGGCAAAACTACATCCGGTCTTTAGCTTCGATTCCTAGAAGGGAAAGTCCTGTTTTGAGAGAAAGGGCAACAACGAGAAGAAGTTTAAGCAATTTCGCTTCGTCTTCAGTGCCAATCACGCGGGTATCATAATAAAATTTATGCAATTTTGCAGCAAGAGCTTTGAGGTAATCGGGAAGTTTTTGCGCTTGACGTGATTCGAAGGCATCCTCAATAATTTCCGGCAACAACAGTGCTTCAAACAACAATCCATCCGCATCCGCACTTAATCCAATAAGACGAGCGTTCATAATATCGTCTAAACTCATCTCACTTTTGGCAACAAGCGTTTGGATACGGGCGTGGGCGTATTGAACGTAATAAACAGGATTTGAACTGTCTGTGCGCTTGAGCTCTTCAATGTCAAACTCTAACGCGGTATCGCATTTTTTGCTTGCAAACATAAAACGCAAGGCATCCGCACCGATTTCTTCGACTACGTCATTCATTTGAATAACAGTTCCTGCACGCTTGGACATCTTGAACGGTTCACCGTCTTTGAGGAGACTAACCATTTGTGAAAGCTGTACTTCGAGTTTTTCAGGATCATACCCTAAAAAGCTCACCGCCGCTTTGACACGCGCGATATAACCGTGGTGATCGGCTCCCCAAATATTGATATAGTCCTCATAACCACGCTCAAATTTTTGATTATGGTAAATAATGTCCCCTGCCAAATAAGTAGGACGACCATCGTCGCGTACGACAACACGGTCATGATCATCACCAAAATCGGAAGAGTGGATAAAGGTTTTACCCTCATTTTGATAAACGCCATCTCCCATTTTTGCCATAACACGATCCCATTCGCCGTACAAGGATGCTTCACCGACAAACGTATCGAAATGGACGTTAATCGTCTTTAAATCATTGACAATAAGGGCTAAGATTTTATCTTTTGCCCACAATGCAAGCTCTTTTTGGCGGCTCTCATCCCGCAAAGCTTCTTCGCCGAACTGTTCCAATACTTCACGGGCAAGATCACTGAGATAGTCGCCTCGATAGTATTTTTCAGGCCATTGGACCTCTTCACCCAGTAACGCGTTGCGCCCTTCGAGCTGAAGCGAAACTCCTAGCAAATCGATCTGATTTCCGGCATCATTAACGTAATATTCAGCCGTAATATCATAACCCAAATGGCGACCGAGACGAAGCAGTGTATCGCCGTACACCGCACCGCGTGCATGCCCGATATGAAGAGGTCCTGTCGGATTTGCACTTACAAATTCGAGTAGAATTGTCCCTTTTTTATCATCACTGCCAAATTGTTTATCATGCGAAAGCGCCCAAGAAGCATACTCATCTAAAAACGCCTCAGAGAGACGAAAATTAATGTATCCCTTGACCGATTCGACTGCACTAAACATCTCATGCTCTCCAAAAGAATTAGCAATCTCTTCAGCAATAATCATAGGTGATTTTCGTAATTCTTTAGAAAGTGAAAAGGCAATGGGAGTAGAAAAATGTCCGAAAGAACGATCTTTCGGTTTTTCGAGGATTACATCACAATTAAATTTATCGCGCAAAAGCGCGCTGACTCTTTGTTTCAAAACTTACGCTTGTTTTGTAGTTTCGCTTGGAGCTTCTACGATAGTAGCTGTAGGCGTTTGAACTTGTTTTGGAGCTCCTACGATAGTAGCTTCTGCTTCTTCGACTTTGTCTTCTTTCATCTCTTTTTTGAAATTACGGATTCCTTGTCCCAACCCTTTAGCTAAATCCGGTATCTTTTTCGCACCGAAAAGTAAAACAATAATTCCGAAAATTAATAATAATTCAGTTCCGCTAGGCATGCCCATATTATGAATTCCTTTTTAGAAAATTTAATAAGATAGTATAACGGCTCATTGCTGTAATGACCCTTATACTTTTTTGAGTCTTATAATGTCCACATTTGGACAAATTCATTTATTTGCTGTGTCGGGATTTTCATTCGTGCCGCTTTAGCAATCGAGATGAGTACCTCAGCCGCTGCATCCAAATCATCATTGACAATTAAAAAATCATATTCACTGATCCGCTGTACTTCACGCGTTGCCATATCAAGACGTTTGGCAATAATTTCCGCACTGTCTGTAGAACGGTTTAAAAGGCGTTTTTTGAGCTCTTCCAAAGTAGGCGTTGTAATAAATACCGATGTCGTAATATCAGCCAAACGATTTTGTACCGCATCATGCCCTTGAACATCAATGTCAAAAATGACTAACTTCCCCTCTTTAAGAGCTTTTTTGACAGGTCCTAACGACGTTCCATAATAGTTTCCGTGTACCAGTGCGTATTCTAAAAACATCTCTTCGTCTATTTCTCGTTTAAATTCTTCTTGGGAGACAAAATGATAATGAACACCATCCATTTCCCCTTCTCGTTTAGCACGCGTCGTCGTAGATATGGAAAAATAAGTAGAACCGATATCATCAAATATTTTATTGATTAATGAACTCTTTCCTGCTCCGCTAGGACCGGAAAGGACTAAAATTGCACCACTTTTTTGATTCACTTCTCATTCCCGAAATTGATATTGATGCTAATATTAAGCCCTTTGAGCGATGCAGCAACATCATCATTGGAAAGTGCTTTTAAAAGAGCTTGTAACGCTTCCATTCCTTCTGAATGAGAGCTTTTTTTCTCTGTTTCAGCTGCCAAAGGAGTTGACGAAGCGGAACTG
>JAGXHZ010000069.1 GCA_024635855.1 Sulfuricurvum sp. | reverse complement strand
TCGAGCAAATTACCGACTATACCAAAGCAGGCGGTTTTTGTAAATCGTGTATCAAACCCGGCGGGCATGAAGCGCGTGAATATTATCTCGTAGATATTTTGGCAGATGTTCGTCGTGAAATGGATGAAGAAAAAATGCGCAATGCTGCGGATGCCGGAAGTCACGGTGATTTCGAAGGGATGACACTCGTTCAAAAAATCAAAGCAATCGATAGCGTTGTCGATGAGTCTATCCGTCAGTTCTTGATTATGGATGGAGGTAATATGGAAGTAATCGACATCAAAGATTCTCCGGAATATATCGATGTTTATATTCGCTATTTGGGTGCCTGTAATGGATGTGCGAGTTCAAGTACAGGAACTCTCTATGCTATCGAAGCGACACTCAAAGAAAAACTCTCTTCTAAAATCCGCGTTTTACCGATTTAATTTTGTAGGGGCAGTGTTATTGTAAACACTGCCCATTCTCCTTCATTTTTTGCTTCTAATTTTCCTTCAAAATGCTTCTCAATAATTGTTTTTGACATATACAATCCTATTCCCGTTCCTTGGGTTTTACTTTTTGTGCTGAAATAAGGATCAAATATTTTTGGGAGGACAGTTTGCGGAATTCCACCTGCATTATCGGTTATTTTTAAAGAAATACTTTCATCTTGATGGGTCAAGGAGAGGATTACGTGGGCATTTTGGACGGCGTGCTCTTTGAGTGCATCGCGTGCATTGCTTAAAATATTAAGAATAACTTGTGAAAATTCACCGGAAGGACCATGAATTTTTAGTATTTGTTCTTCAACGGTTGGAGTGTAAGAACACGAGATGGTATTGGCTTCGAACGAGCCTTGGAGGATTCCGATCGTTTGTCGAATAATCTCATGAGGGGTAAACCATCTCTTTTCTTTATCAGGATTGGAAAAATTACGAAAATCATCGATAGTTCCAGAGAGAAAGGAGGTATAAGTATTGATTTTTTCAAAGGTCTCTAAGATTTCATCGTGGCTCATTCCTCCAAGTTCAAGGGCAAATTCGGCATTGATAATGGCGTTATTGATGGCTCCGATGGGTTGGCGCCATTGGTGGGCGATGTTGTCAAACATCTCTCCCAAAGCAGCTGATCGGGATTGTGCTATGAGGCGTTCTTGCTGATTTTCAATCTCTGCGGCTGCAAGGTTAAATTTGGATTGGAGTGTGTGGCGGTAGTTTTCCATTTCGGTTACATCGGTGAGGGAGATGATGATTTGATGGTCTTCATCCAGTGTTTCTATCTGGTTTTTTGTCACCCTAAAGATACGAATTTCCTCATCGTATCGGGTGAGAGCAATTTTAATATCGAGTTTGTTTTTGGGATTTTGTATCCACAGTTTGAAAAGCTCAGTACTAATGCATTCGGGTGCTTCAACCACAATATCACAGATGCATTTATGAATACGGAGAAATTCTTCGAGTGTCTTAAGGTTGAAATACTCGAGCAAGCGTCGGTTGCTTTGTATAATTTCTCCGTCTTTGAAAACCACGATAATGGTATCTTGAGCATCTAAAATTTGTTGCATGTAACGTTTTTGTTCATGGATAGCAGTAACATCTATTCTCATATCCATGTATTCTTCAATTTCATGATATTCATTGAGCAGGGGGATAACAAAGGTGTCGGAGTAGAAAGTTTTTCCTGATTTGGTTTTGTTTGTGATGGTCGAGTGCCATACTCGCTTAGAGCTGATAGTCTCCCATAAATCGATCATTTGCTCTTTGGTCGTATCCGGATGTTTGAAAAGCCGATGGCTTTGCCCGAGTATTTCGTTGGCTTCAAATCCGCTCAATTGACAAAAGTGATCGTTGACGTAGGTGATTACCCCATGCATATTGGTTTTAGAGATATTGAGAGAGGAATCAAGAGCGTTTTTATATTGGTTTAGAAGGAGATTCTTCTTAACCAGTTGTCGATTGGAAAGAGATGCAAAATGAAGTTTTTTTGCCATATCTTCAATCATTGAGGGGGTGAGCGGAAGAAGAATGAGATTCGTAAGACTGATACCAATAGCGGTAAGGAGATTGCTTTGACTTGGATCTGAGGAAAATATAACACTGAGGATGGATTTTTTGACGTTCTTGATTCTCGTGATAAATTCCAAAGACTTTTTCAGTGCCATACTCTCATCGATGAGCAGGCAATCGTAGTCGTTTTGGGTGAGCTCTTTTAGGGCTTCAGGTTCATCGGGAACAACTACGATTTTGGAGAGATAGCACCTTAGCAATTCCAAATGATCTTTTTGCGTCCCAACGTATAAAGTGCTAATATCAACCATTAGAAGAACTCAATATCGCCATCTATTTCAGTTTGGCTGAGAAGATTGATGATCATTGATGCATCGCTTAGGATTGAAGGATTATAGAAAGTAGGGTTTGAGGATTCTTTTTCCAAAACATTTTTACGAAACGTGATGAGAGTGAAGTTGAAACTCTCTAAGAGCTCAAGAATGGAAGAAGTGTGATCGATGAAAGTTTGCTGGTGGACATCGAGTTCACTGCTCATTTGACGTATAAGTGAGCCAATTTCGTTGAATATCATGTAGCGACAGAGTACGTTTCCATAATTATTATAGCGTTGAGCCAGACGTGTAACGTAGGTGGGATCAATGCGACTGTTTTGAAATGCAAGGAGAATATCGGAATCAAGTTCTTCGCTGAGATCAATCAGCTCATGAATATCTTCCTGAGCGATGTTTGAAAAATAATCGTCATAGCCTGGAGTATTCTTTTCTTCAGTGTTGGCAGCTTGTGCCAGTTTGGTTTTGACATTTTCTTTTTTCATCTGGGTATTGAGAAGGCGTATTTTTTGTTCAAGCTCTAGGTGATACGCCCTGATCTGACGTTTGTTGCTGATTGAGGAGCAAACGGTATAGAGAGCATTGATGAGATTGATTTTACTGATCGGTTTGGTTAAAAACCGATCAACGCCAAGATTGATGAGGGTGAGGAGCTTTTCAGCATCATTTTGGGCAGAGGTAACGATGATACGTGCTTCGGGATTTTTTTCCATAATGTTTTCAATCATGGTGATACCGTTCATGTTTGGCATCGAAATATCCGTGATAACAAGATGAAAATGGGCATTCTTATAAAGCTCCCACCCAACAGCACCGTCTTCGGCTACCTCTACCTCTTTGAAAAGCTGTTTTAAACTTCCCAGCAGACCATCCCGTATCATTTTCTCATCTTCAACGTAAAGGACGCTAAGATCTTGAGTAACTTGTTTGAGTTCGATTAGGGTGAATTGTTTCACGGGGTCACTCCGATAATGGTTTGATAAGCGTTTAATGCAGCTTTTGTGTCAAGAGAATAGTGCTCTAAAATAGGAACTATGGTTTCAAACGGCTCATTTGTTTTTAGGGTAAAGAGGATTCGTGCACATTTGAGGACGGCACACACTTTTGGATTGAGGGCGTTTGCCGGAGCGAAGGAATGACGCAGTGCATCGACCATGGATGCATCAAAAAACCAAAGCTCAAAGAGTTTACAAGCAAGCTCATCTCCTGAAGCTCCAATGATATTTTTTTCTTCCAAAAGAAGATCTTCAGGAGAAGTTTTGGCAAATTGATAGGGATTGTGTGCAAACATCAGTGCATAAGAGGCAACCAGACGACCAATTTCAAGGAAAAAAGGGAGACCGCCCAAGGGCTCAAGAAGTTCACGATGACTTTTCCCCAGCCATAGTTCTAAAAAGCGCTGTTGTTTTTCCATTACTGCAAACCAACCCTCTATGGTGATGCCATAAACCTTTAGATCCGTAAACGGATGAGCTTTCAAAGCAGCAATAATTGCCATTCCCCGAAGCGTTGTTGCTCCTAACAAGGTAATGACCTGAGAGATTTGAGAGATAGGATTACGAAAACCGTAATGGGGAGAGTTGGCGTAACGAAGAATATCGGTATAGAGAATAGGATCAGATTCAATCACGCGCACAATCGCTTTGATATCGATTTCCTCGGTATTGTAGAGCTTGTTTAATTTATCAATCGATTCTCGCAACGGCGGAAACGATTCAATCGAATAGAGTAAAAATTCATCCATTTTTTGTCACCATTAGAAATTCTTATCAAACCAATCCGCAACGTTACTGCGGATGGTGTGGCGTAGTTGTATTCCGGCGATAAAATCACTGTGTTGGGCTTTGTTTAGCAATGTCACAAGGGCATTTCGTCGTTTGGAGAGGAAGGGATGGTCGATTTGCCCCGGGTCTCCCATGACAACAAGACGCGTTTCTTCCCCCATACGTGTGCCGATGAGTTTGAGGGTGGCGTTGGTCATGTTTTGGGCTTCATCGATGATGACAAATTTACGTGAAATAGTCGTACCGCGCATGTGGGCAATGTCCATTACTTCGATGTTGTATTTTTTCATAAATGTTTCGGTCGCGTTTTCCCGCTTGGCTGAGTTGGTGGTGCCTGTGTATTCGACGCGGGCATCAATGGAGTGTTTGCTTTGATGTTCGATGGTAAAGTTGACTGCCGAGTAAAGGGGATACATAAAATAACTCAGTTTTTGCTCCTCATCCCCTTTTCGAAATCCAAGTTCTGCTTGCTGGTCGTTGGAAGTGACAGTGTTACGCGCATAGACAATCCCCTCGACAATCCCTTCGCTTACAAGCTCTAATCCTGCTTGGAGAGCAACGAGGGTTTTTCCAGAACCGGTAGAACCTGCAACAACCGTCACGTAGTTCTGAGGATGGGTCATCATGGAATAGTAGAATTTTTGCTCCACATTTAAAGGTCGTACAAAATCTTCATCAAAATGCTCGCCAAAACGGCGATCAAAATCGCACCATTCAAGCTGAGAGTTGAAACTGAATGCATGGCGCTGAATCCCTGTTTCGTAGATTTCATTGGTTGTGCTGATAGCATTTTGTACAAAAGTGAGCTGGTTAAAGTTATGGTGTTCTACATCAGTGGGAAATTCCGGTGTTTCAGTATAGGTATAGGTGTAATTAAAATCAATCGATTCAGGAGATTCTACGCTGCTGTTTCGAATGTTCTGCGTTGGAATACCTTGAATTTCTGCGGCGATACGAAAAGACATATCATTGGTAAGCAAGATGAGGTCATAATCATCGGCGATTTCAGCGATTTTGGCGTCATTCATCCCTTTTGGTTCTGAAAATGAGGCGGAAATCCGGTAATGTTCTCGATGGACAATGATGAGTTCTATGAGAATTTCTTCACCACCGTGCAGTGAACGATCAAATTTTAAATCAAGGCGATAATAACGATCGTTTTGGCATTGCTTTACATCCAGTGTTTCGCGGATACATGCAGGAAGTTCAATCGACGCGATGGGCTCACCAAAGGCGACATCGGCAAGTCGGAAAAATTCCCGTGCCATGTAACCAGCTTCCGAGCGAATATCGTCTTTTTTGCTGTTGAGTTCAGCTAAGACAATATTGGTGATAACGACAGCGTTGGTATTTTCTTGGCTGATTCGTAAAATGTTGTTGGGATCATCTAGGATAACGGAAGTATCGAGAAGATAGCATTTTTGAGTATCGCTCACGGTGAGAATCCTTGCGTAAAGATCTCATATCGTAGCGAAAGAATTCTTAAGTGTAGTAGTTTATTAAGTTTGATGATTGAATGAATATGAAGAGAAATTTCTTGATTGGTTGCGGAAGCAGGATTTGAACCTACGACCTTCGGGTTATGAGCCCGACGAGCTACCGGACTGCTCTATTCCGCGGTATAAAAGTGGATGGGGTGGAAGGACTCGAACCTTCAATCTACAGTACCAAAAACTGTTGGC
>JAGXHZ010000068.1 GCA_024635855.1 Sulfuricurvum sp. | reverse complement strand
GATGGTAGCCGTTGCCACACCATGCTGTCCTGCTCCTGTTTCGGCAATAACTTTTTTCTTTCCTAAACGTTTTGCCATAAGTCCCTGTGCGATGACATTATTGACTTTGTGCGCACCGGTATGATTAAGATCCTCACGTTTGAGATAGATTTTAGCCCCCAATTCTTTAGAGAGATTCGCTGCATAATACAAGGGGCTTGGGCGACCGACATAATCGGTAAGATAACCATCTACCTCTTTCCAAAAGGTTTCATCAAAACGAATTTCATTGTACGTTTGTTCAAGTTCCAAAAGGGCAGGCATAAGGGTTTCGGGGACATATTGTCCGCCAAAAATTCCAAAATGTCCATCAACGGGATCAAAAGGGGAGGGTTTAGGTATGTACATCAATCTACTCCAATTACAGTATAAACAGGGGTTAAGTTTTTAAGTTTAGATTGCCCGTCAAGAAAATCAAGACCCATGATAAAACATGCTTCTACGCATACAGCACCCACTTTATTGATGAGATTTGCAGCCGCATACGCTGTTCCGCCCGTTGCTATCAAATCATCAATCAGTAAAACTTTAGGATTTTCAATGGGTGAAAATGCATCGATATGAATTTCAACTTCATCAAAACCGTATTCCAATGAGTATTTCTCTGAAACAGTGGTGTACGGGAGTTTCCCTTTTTTTCGAATAGGGACAAACCCAACGCCCAGCATTTGAGCCAAGGCAGCTCCAAAAATAAAACCGCGAGCATCAATACCCGCAACATGGGTTAATTCATAACTGCTGTATCGCGTATAAAGATGCCTCATAAGGAGTGAGTAGGCTTCTTTATTTGACAAGAGAGTAGTAATATCTTTGAAAATAATCCCCGGTTTTGGAAAATCCGGAATATCACGAATAGCATTATTTAAAATAAATTTTTCTTCTGTCGTCAGTATCACATAATTCCTTTGGCATTAAATAAGTGCATCAATGCGCCCTTCGAGTTCTCGTATTTTATTTTGGAGGCGGTCAGTATCGATTCGATGTTTTGAGTTGCGTTGCTTGAGCATTTTGACTTCATTGCGCAAATTGTTGAGCTCTTCACTCAAAATATCGACGTTACCAAGCGCACGTTGTAACTGGATTTGGTACTTTCGAATCAAAATCTATGCTTCTTTGAGGGTCAGTTTCATCATTTCACTGCTACGCTGTTCTTTAACGGTGATGCTTCGAAAATAAAACATCTTGACTAAGAAAACAAGGGCTCCCAGTGTAACAATAGTAAGAAGTGACCACTCTAAAAACATTGATTATCCCTTAATCGCATCTATTTTGTCAATTCGACCACAATGCCGACCACTCTCAAATTTTCCGGCAATCCATGCATCCAATATAGATTCGGCAACTCCTAAACCAACGATACGTTCACCAAAACATAGAACATTTGCATCGTTATGTCCACGTGCCACGGTAGCGGTATAGGCGTCATGACACAATGCCGCACGGATACCATGAAAACGATTCGCCGCCATAGACATACCAATACCTGAACCACAAATCAAAATCCCATGAGAAGCACTGTCAGATAAAACATTTTCACATACTTTTACTGCATAGTCAGGGTAATCAACTCTCTCTTTGTCAAAAGGTCCGAGGTCGATTACCTCATGTCCTTTGGAGCGAAGATTTTCAACAGTAAAATCTTTCAGATGAATCCCTGCATGATCCGGTGCGACGTAAAATTTCATTTTTTCCCTTAATTAAGTAATAGTTGCAATAACGTTTGAGTAGGCCATACCAAAAGAGGTATTTTTAACGGCGTCATTAAAATGATTATGATAACAATCATTCCATAAGGTTCGGCTTTAGCAAAGAATTCTGCAACTTTGTAAATCTTAAATTTTAATGCAAGATAACTCACAAAATGAGACCCGTCAAACCCTGGAATTGGCAAGAGATTCAATACAGCTAGCACCACATTGATTTGCACTAATGACCATGCAAGCAAAATGAAGAAACTATCTTTTGTCTCTGGAGTGTACATAGTAGTCAAAATGACGGAAAAGAGTGTTGCTATAAAAAGATTATAGGTGATTCCCGCCAAACTAACTTGGATAGCTGCATTGTAACCACCGTTACGAATGACGGTTTGCATATTGACAGGGACAGGTTTTGCCCATCCGAATAAAAAGCCGGCAGAACCAAATAGCAGTACCGGTAAATAGTATGTCATAAGAGGAACCAATACAGAACCCACAGGATCAATATGAACCAGAGGATTAAGATTGAGGCGTCCGGCATTTTTTGCTGTATGATCGCCATATTTATACGCAACCCAACCGTGCATGATCTCATGACCAATAATAGCGATGAGGAGTGCTAAAATCGAAGCGATAATAGGCAAAAAATCAGTAGAGTTCATTATCGTTTGCGTCTTCAATGATTCGTTGATCTTGTGCTCGTTTTAAAATATCACCTTGTTCTAAATCATGCGGTGTTTTACCAATACGATCCCATCGCACTTTATAATTATCGTCGATACTAAAATAGACAAACCACGGCGTACCCTCGATAAGCCCATATGGGACAGCTCCCCAAAAACGGCTGTCATTGGAATGGTCACGGTTGTCACCCATCATAAAGTATTGTCCATCAGGAACGACAATGGGCGCTGTGTTAAATATTTCTGCAGGATAGATACCATTATCGATGATATGATCATCATGATGAACTCCCTCATGCTCTAAGATATAAGGATCTTTTACCCAGAGTTTTCCGTCTACGTCTACCAATTCATAGTTAGCAAACATTTTTCGTGCGTATTCATTACCTTCATGCGGATGCAGATAAAGAACTTTATCCACTAAAAACAGCTCATCGCCCGGTAAAGCGACGCATCGCTTGACGTAATGCATTTTCGTATCATTCGGATAGCGAAAAATAACAATGTCACCACGCTCAGGAGTGTCACCATCTAAAATATGTCCATCCGTTCCAGGAATAAGGGGAATTTCAAGAAAAGGGATGTGAGGCGTAGAAATCCCATAAGCAAACTTTTTCGCAAACAGATGATCGCCGATTAGGAGTGAGTCTTTCATGGAACCGCTAGGGATTTTAAATGCCTGTGCAATAAAAAAGATGATAAACAGTACGATAATAATCGTCCCTGTCCATGAATTGGAAAACTTATAGGCACTGCGAAGGCCATTCATTGCTTTTATCTTCATTTAAACTTCTTCTCCATGATTTTTTGCTGCTTTTAGAGTATTTGAGAGGAGCATCGCGATAGTCATCGGTCCAACTCCGCCCGGAACTGGCGTGATATACGATGCTTTAGGGGCAACCGCGTCGAAATCGACATCTCCCACTAAACGACCATCTTCTGCGCGGTTGATTCCGATGTCAACTACTACACATCCTTCGCTTACCATATCTTCACGTATAAGATTGATCACACCGGCACCCACAAAAAGCATATCTGCTCCAAGAGTATGTGAGCGTAAATCTTTGGTATGGATATGGGTAATCGTCACGGTTGCATTGGCATTGAGCAGCAGTGCTGCCATGGGCTTACCGACGATATTGGACGCACCGACGATTACCGCATTTTCCCCTTTAGGGTCTATGTTGTATTCACTCAAAAGTTCCATAACGCCTAATGGTGTACAGGGGACAAAACCGTCCAATCCTGTAGCCAAACGCCCTACATTAAAAGGGTGAAAACCGTCAACATCTTTAGACGGTGTAACGACTTCAAGAATCTTGGTAGTATCAATATGGGCAGGGAGGGGAAGCTGGATTAAAATACCATCAATGTTTGGGTTTTGGTTCATCATTTCAATGGTTTTAATGATTGCTTCTTGGGAAATGTCATCCGGCATTTCATGCGTAACGGAGTAAAATCCTGCACGATCACACGCTTTTTTCTTCATCCCGACATACGCTTGACTTGCGGGATCATGACCGACGAGGATAACCGCTAAACCCGGGACCCGTCCTGTTGCTTTTTTGAACTCTTTGGCTTCGAATGAAACCTTTTCTTCGATTTTTTTGGCGAGGGTTTTACCGTCAAGTAGTTGCATTTAATCACCGTAAATATAGTTTTTGGGTATGATACCGATAAATAACTAACAGTTGGTTAAAGGGGTGGTGTGAAAGTATTATTGGTCTTATTCATGGCCTTTCAAGTCTACGGTGCAACCTCATTTATCACCAAAGAAGAGTATGCTGCAGGTCTTTATCACAATCCCAGAGGTATTGGCTGTCAAATGTGCCACGGTGAATCAGGTGAAGGTCGAAAAATCGCTTCCTATAAAGAAAAAGGGGAAGTAAAAGTATTTCAAGGAAACCCGATTAATCGTATCCCTTTCCCGGAATTTTACCATCGTGTAAACAGTAAGATTGTAGGCATGCCTCGTTATTATCTCACCGATACTGAAATCCAAATCCTCTATTATTATCTTCATCGCAAAGAATTTCGCCGTGCCGCTTCGAAACACACCCCATCTAAATAATCTCTTAGAAAATAGAGACTTAGAATCGTTAAAAAAATTAGCCGTTCCGGTATACCGAAATCAAAATAAAACACTCTCTTTTCGAAGCGCCATGATGGTTTCGACTCATAATCTAAAACATTTGGTTAAAATTCCCAACTTAACGGCTGAGTGTTTGATGTTAAACCTCGAAGATGGGGTGAGTCCTGAATTAAAACCGTATGCATTGGTTTTATGCGCCTTGGCACTCGCTTCGAATCCTATAAGCGACAAAAAAATGGTCGTTCGAGTCAATCCTTTGGATGAGGGGGGAGCAGAGGAGATTGTGTATCTCAATGCTTTTATGCCCGATGCCATACGAATCCCAAAAATTAGAAGTGTTGAAGATGTCAAACGCGCTTTGGAACTGATCGATGAAGGGATTGAAATCCATCTCTCCATCGAAACCAAAGAGGCGTGGTTGCACTTAGGTGAATTGGCGATTAGTCCGCGAATCAAAGCCTATTATCTCGGAGTCCTTGATCTTTTTGCTGACTTGGGATTATCGCAGAGTTTATTCTCCCCTGATAATCCAACGGCTCATTATCTTCTTTCTCATTTTTTAATTACCTCTCGTGCTTGCGGTGTTAAACCCGTCTCTTTTGTTTATCAAGAGTATAAAAATAGTGATGGCTTGCGCCATTGGATCGAGTTGGAACAAAAAATGGGATTTAACGCTAAAGGATGTATTTCTCCAGCTCAAGTGGAACTGATACATGAAATTTTTGCTTACAGTGATGCAGAGATTGAACGTGCGCACGAGATTATTCGACTTTTCCAAGAGCATGCTTCTCGTGGTATTACAGGTTTTGTGAACGAACGGTATGGATTTATCGATGAGCCGATTTATAAAGGTGCATTGGCAGTGATTAATAGCCGGTAAGATTGTACCAGACTCGATAACGAATGTAGGTTTTTTGGGCGGGTCTTGGATATTGTGCATACGCCAGTTCAATCGTCTCTTTTGTCGTATCATCCAAGATTGCAAAACGGCTATTTTTGAGATAGCGAATATCCGAAATACTTCCATCAGGATAAAGATAAAATTCGATAGTATTGGTCTCATCGACGCGAAGATTATCGGGGATACGTGAACGTCCATATCGATCCAAAACTCCTTGGGTAATACGTCGCATAACCTCTTGATTATCCAATATATATTTTTGTTCGCCTTCTGAAAGCTCACCAAACTTGTCTCCATAGAGTTTTTTGACACTATCATTAATCTTGATGCTCGATTTTGAAGATGATTTGACTTCAGGATCAGCTTGCGAGAGGATATCGTAGAGCCCTTTCTCTTTTTTTGGCTGGAGCTTACGCTCTATAGTGGCTACTTCTTTGGCAATATGACGCTCGAATGCTTTTTTCGGTTCAACGGGAGCTATTTGCTGTATTGGAGGTGTGGGTTGTACGGTTGGTGCCGTTTGCTTTGGAACCTGTTTGGATTGTTGTGGAGTGGGAGTTTTGAGCTGTTCCCCTTTGGGCATGGGACGAGCTTTAGTTATTTTAGGAATTTCATTTTTTACCAATGCCTCTTTGGATGCCTTAGGCTGCTCTTTTAGAGAGAGTTTAAATCGCGATTCACTTGCTTTTTCTTCTTTTGGGGGAGGGGGAGGAATAGGGGTGATTTTCTCTATAAATGCAAGCAAGAGTACAACAATGATATGCACTAGTACAGCGATTAATAAAGCATAAAGAGAAAAAGAGGGACGCTGCTGCAATGAAAGTTCCAAATATGGTGTAAATTGTGGGAATTATAGCCAAATCATTGTAAATGACCTTATATCGGGTTAATGGTCGTGTGGATATAATATTAATCATTTAAATAAGGACAAATATTTATGACAATTAATCATTCGCAAGAAGCATTTGCAAAAGCCCAAGAACTCATTCCGGGTGGTGTCAATTCGCCCGTTCGTGCATTTAAAAGCGTTGGAGGAATTCCCCGTTTTATTGCAAGCGGGGAGGGTGCGTATCTCATTGACATTGATGATAATCGTTACATTGATTACGTTCAAAGCTGGGGTCCATTGATTTTTGGACACCGTGATGAGAGCATCGAAAACGCCGTCATCGAAGCGGTCAAACATGGGTTAAGCTTTGGAGCACCAACCGAAGCTGAGAGTGATTTGGCAGAGCTGATTATCTCTATCTATGATTCGATTGAAAAGGTTCGTTTTGTGAGCAGCGGGACGGAGGCCGTTATGAGTGCTATTCGTTTGGCTCGCGGTTTTACCCTTCGTGATGATATTGTCAAGTTTACAGGATGCTACCACGGTCACAGTGACGCATTGCTTGTTCAAGCGGGTTCAGGTGCAGCAACATTCGGCACACCAAGCTCTCCGGGAGTACCGGCTGATTTTACCAAACACACACTTTTAGCTGAATACAACAATATAGAAAGTGTCCGTAAATGTTTTCAGGAGAGTGAGGGAATCGCATGTGTTATCATCGAACCCATCGCCGGAAATATGGGACTTGTTCCTGCCGATAAAGATTTCCTTGCCCAACTTCGAGCCTTATGTGATGAATACGGCGCGTTGTTGATTTTTGATGAAGTAATGAGCGGTTTTAGAGCGTGCTTGCATGGTGCAGAGAGTATCACGGGAACCAAACCTGATTTGGTAACACTGGGCAAAGTTATCGGTGGCGGAATGCCCGTGGGTGCTTTTGGCGGTCGTCGCGATATTATGGCACACCTATCACCTGAGGGCGGAGTGTATCAAGCCGGAACCCTAAGCGGTAATCCCGTGGCCATGGCAGCAGGATTGGCATCGATTCGCAAGATCAAACAAAATGCTCGTTTATACGGAATCCTTGAAACGAGAGCAAAGCGTCTAATGCAAGGGTTTAATGATGCAGCGCTTAAACACAATATCGGATTACAAACCGATGTTCGCGGTTCAATGTTTGGGTTTTTCTTTTCGGATGAGCCTGTCCATAATTTTGCCGATGCATTAAAAAGTGATACAGCACGATTTGCCCGTTTTCATGCAGGCATGCTCGATGCTGGGTTTTATTTTGCGTGTTCGCAGTTTGAAACAGGATTTATTTGTACGGCGATTACGGATACGATGATTGAAGAGACGATTGCTACGGCAGATAAGATTTTTTCTGAGTTATAATCAGATAGCTTTACATGGTATAATTTAAATTATGGAGGGATTAGATGTCTACGAAGAATGATATTTTATTGACACTAACACAACTCAAACCGTTATATGCACAAGAAGGTATTTTGCTTTTGGGTCTTTTTGGAAGTTTTGCAAAAGAGACACAAAATGATTTTAGTGATATTGATATTGCATATACACTGGATTATGAACGATTTTCTATGAAATACAAAGATGGATTTTCAAAGCTTTTGCGCATTGATACCATACGAAATGAATTGCAAAATAGATTTAAAACAAAAGTTGATTTTGTTCCAAATACGAATAAAATGATTTTAAAAGATATTATCTATGTCTAGTGCAATCAACAAACTTGAAAAAATTATTGAGTGTATTGATAACATAGATTTTATACTATCGTCAAATGAAGTAAAAGTTACACAAGAAATTGAAGATAAGCTCATCAAGCCTGCGGTTAGAATGAACTTAGTAAGAATCGCCGAACAATTTTCAAAACTTAAAGAGGATAATGAATTTACAATTTTAGAACATTTTTCCAGTAATGATCTAAAGGGGATTAATGCTGTTCGTAATTATATAGCGCACGATTATGATAGTACGGATGAACATATAATTGAAGATGTAATTCGATATAACTTACCGATCTTTAAAGATATTATTTTCGATATCTTGAACATAAATAAATGAAGAGATTGCTACAAAAAAGAAATTACAGATTAAAAGGAGAAAATAATGGAAGAAGAACACAAACCACGAATAAAACCAATCATTGAAGGAGCGGAGAGTTTATCGCTTGGAATCTCAATGGTGGTTGCTGTCTTAATTGGTGTAGGAATAGGGCTGGGACTCAAAAAACTTACGGGTATCACATGGCTCTTGTGGGTTGGTGTAGCTATCGGTATAGCCGCAGCATTTTTGAATGTTTATAAAGCCTATAGCAAACAGTACAAAGAGTTCGAAAAATTGGCAAAAGATCCTCGCTACAATATGGGACAAACAATCGGTAAGGATGAAGATGACGAAGATTAAAAAAACACTCATTTTTTTAATCGTTTTACAAACTCTAATAGCATTTTTACTCTTTATTTCGAAAGCAGTTTTTGCAAGCTTTGAGATTGCGCTGCTTTCGGGAGCAGTGATTATCATGGGATCGTTGTACGCGTATCGAAATATGATCCGTACCCGAACGCTTGATGTAGAGATTGGCGACAGTAAAGACATTATTGATATGATGGACGACCCTTACGACTTATACGAAGAAGAGCGTGAAGGCGAAGTGAAAGATATAAAAGAGCTAATTAAAGAAGAAAAAGCAAAACAAAAGCAAAATATTATTGAAAATACCACTAAAAATTCAGCTGCATGGGTTTCGGTCTATCGATTACTTCCGTATGCATTTTTAGTGTTAGGTTTTCTCGGACTTCAAAATAATCATTCATTGGTACTTCTGCCTTATTTGACAGGATTAGGTGTTGGAATTATCGCGGGATATTTTTTGGCAAAAGAGTGGTTTTAAGGCGTTAAAATTACTCGTTCCCAACGTCTATGTTGGGAATGCATATATCAGGTTGAGAGTAGATTAATTTTTTTCTCCTCGTCATACCGTGCTCGACACGGTATCCATCCCCATTTTTTCAGATCACCTAAACTTAACATTTAACGCCTCGTATGGTATATGGTACATAGATACTAAACATTTTTTCTCGTTCTCAATTTGATCTTAGTAGATAGATTTAATAAAAGTAAAATTTGTTATAATCAGACAAATCAATAAAACTGAGTAAGAGAGTTGAAAAATATAATCTGTAATTATTTACCTGCTGTATGCATTCCAAATGAGAGAAGAGGTGTATTCCAATGAAATCAAATATAAAGGAGGATATGTATGTATAAAAGCATGATGATTTTTTTTATTTTATCAATGGCGTTGACTGGATGTAATGAATATATAGATTCAAAAAAAGCTCAAGAAGCATATGCTAAAGGTAATTATAATGAAGCTGTGAAGCTTTTTACGAAAACTTGTGATAGTGGGCTGTCTGGAGGATGTTATAACCTTGGAAACATGTATGAACTTGGTCAAGGTGTACAGCAAAATCAACAAAAATCTCTAAAGCTTTATGAAATGGCTTGCAATGGAGGTATTGCACAAGGGTGTTATAAGCTTGGAATGAACTATCAGATTGGCAATCCAAGTCAACAAAGTATCCCAAAAGCCGCAATATATTATCAAAAAGCCTGCGATATGGGATTTGCTGAAGGATGTAATAATCTAGGTAGATTGTATATTGAAGATAACGATATGCAAAAAGATGCCCCTAAAGCTGTGGTTTTTTTTGAAAAAGCATGTGATGGTGGTAGTGTAATGGGATGTACAAACATGGGGAAGATGTACAGTAAAGGTGAAGGCGTCAAGCAAGATGATATTAAAGCGATAGAGTTTTTCGGAAAGGGATGTGACAAAAAAAGTGGCTTAGGATGTACCTTTCTGGGAGTGGTGTATCGTGATGGTCGTGGTGTAAAGCAAGATGATCATTTGGCTTTTGAATTTTTAGAAAAAGCATGTATGTTAGAAGATCCTTCAGGATGTACTAATCTTGGAATGATGTATTTTGACGGACAAGGTGTAAAAAAAAATAACCTAAAAGCACTTGAATTCTTTCAAAAGTCGTGTGATATGGAAGACAAGCTTGGATGTGAAAATCTTGCTGAATTGAAAGCGTTGATGTGAATAGTTGGTAGTACAGTGAAAACTGTCAGGCTTTTGGTAGAGATTGTATAAGCGTCTGCATTCCCAACGAGGACGTTGGGAACGAGAGTGGGGAAGCGCTAAAACCTACTTTGTAATCATCGGGATATTAATGGTTACTTTTGCCTCTTTTATGTCTATGGAGAGGTGATTTTCTTCGGCGAGACTGTTTAGTTCTGAAATGTATCTACGGCTCATGTTGGGGGCTGAGAGTTCTATGGCAAAGAGTGAATATTTGACATTTTCAAACTTTACGTGCTCTCCGACTCGAAAATAAAGTCGTGTTAATATGCTCATATTTTCACTGAATGATTGATAGGTTTTGTTAAGTAGTTTAATGAAAAGTTCTGCATGTAGACGTATTTCAGGCAAGGTAGGGTCAAGTTCTTTGGGATAGCGTATGGTGCTTCCAATAGAGTTGGAGCTGATGCATAAATCAATCAAGGTATAGATATTTATCAGCTGACCTTCTGGTTTTTGCTTGGCAAAATTAAAAGATGGGAGCTGATAGAGTCGTATGCCTATTTGTTCTTCATCTTCGTATCCTACTGTGATACCGAAAAACTTAAAACGTCCAAATTCAAGATCTAAAAATGTTGTTTTAAATCCAAAAGATGAGCTTGCATAGGTAGTTGCTATTTCGTAAAGAACGGAAGCTTCAACCGCACCAAGTACGTATTGAGCTTCCGTATTGAGAGAGAGTATTTTACCATTCGAACTAAAAAGAACAAAGGGGTTGAAGTCAAATTCAATCCACTGTTGATCGAATGTCATCAGTCCTCGATATAATTTTTAAGTTTACGACCCACTTTAGGGTGCTTGAGTTTCTTGATCGCACTGCTCTCGATTTGACGGACACGCTCACGGGTAACGTTGAGTTCTTTACCAATCTCTTCTAATGTACGGTCACTCTCGTCATCCATAATTCCGAAACGCATTTTAATAACCGCTTTTTCGCGCTCATTAAGCTGTTCAAGAACCCCTTCGATTTGTACTTTCAAGTCATCCTTGAGAATAGCATCGGATGGAGAAATAGACATTTTATCTTCGATGAAGTCACCAAAACGACCATCTTCTTCATTACCGATCGGAGCTTCAAGAGAGATAGGCTCTTTAGTAATCTTGATAACGTTTTTGACTTTTTCAACCGATAAGCCCACTTCTTCTGCGATGGTTTCAACATCCGGCTCTTTGCCGTGTTCTTGGAGATGCTTACGCATGATTTTGTTGATACGGTTGATGGTCTCGATCATGTGAATCGGTATACGAATCGTTCGCGCTTGGTCAGCGATGGCACGGCTGATGGCTTGACGAATCCACCATGTCGCGTAGGTTGAAAATTTATACCCTTTTTGGTATTCGAATTTATCAACTGCTTTCATCAAACCGATATTCCCCTCTTGAATCAAATCCAAGAACGGTAAACCACGGTTAGTGTAGCGTTTTGCGATGGAGACAACAAGACGGAGATTAGACTTCGCCATACGGGTTTTAGCAATCTCGGAGATGCTTTTACCCCGTTTGATTTGTTCCAAAATATCGGCAAGCTTCTCAGGCTCCATATCAAATCCGCCTTTTGAGGCTTCTTTGGTTTGGATGAGTTTTTTAATCTCCATGTAGGTGCTGACCATAGTGGCTTCAGGTACTTTGCTTGAAATCTCTTCTTTAGTAAGATCACAGATTTTCTCTAAAATAACTTTGTGATTTTTCTTGAGCTGCTCATTGAAAAGAGGAAGTTTATATTCTAAACGCTTGAGCTCACGGTCAAATCCTTCATCACTTCGAAGAGCAGTTTCCATAGAACGAACCAACTCATTGATAAGTTTAGAGGTAGGTCCAAGATCCAAAAGGGCTTCTTTGAGGGTTTTTTTCTTGAAACTGAGATTTAGGAAAAATAAAACGTAATCTGAATCCATTTGATCCAATGTGCGCTCTTCGAGCATTTTTTCCGTTGCTTTTGACCACTCTTTTTTGGCTTTTTCAAGGGCTTTAAAAGAGGTTACAACTTTTTCAATCCGTTTTTTATCTTTGACGGAAGGAGCTTTTTCTTTTACCTCTTCCTCATCATCTACCGTATCATCATCACCGTCACTCTCTGTCTCTTCTTCTTCTCCGTCTTCGAAGCTTTTAAAGAGTTCTTTAACACGACGTTCGCGATTAATAAGCGGGTCTTTATAGTCAAGGATAAAATCAATCAAATAAGGGACAGAACAAATAGCATCGATGATAATGCCTTCACCCGACTCCATACGTTTTGAAATTTCAACCTCTTCTTCTTTGGTTAAGAGAGGAATTTGTCCCATTTCACGTAAATACATACGGACAGGGGAATCAGAGCGTGACCACTCAAGAAGTTCATGCTGCTTGAGAATATCAAACTGATCGCTGCTCGCTTCTTCAATGTATTTTAACTGTGCTACACGGCGCGCCTCAGCTTCTTGCTGGTTGAGGATTTTGGCATGTTCTGACGACGTAAAAAGACAAATTTTGTATTTTTCGGCAAGCTTTAAAATATTTTTGGCTTGAGCAGAGGTAGGCTGCTTGTCGTAGGCTTCGACAATCGCTTCATACGTTAAGCAATTTTTCGATTTGTGTTCTGAAAATAGTGTTTCGAGATGTTTGTTTAAATCTTTGACGCTCATACGCTAAAAGCTCCCTTGCGGTTTTAAAAAGAATCGGATTATACCGAAATAGTATTAAATTAGCCTAATTAAGTATTTTTAAAAAGTGGAATAGCCTTTGCTTTAGAAAGTTAATATTGAATTTGGAGAGTGCCAATGCAAACGGGATATTACGCTGCTACGGGTGGAATGATTACACAATTCAACCGTATTGATACCATTGCAGCCAACTTGGCTAATGCCAATACATCCGGCTACAAGAAAGAACAATTGATTACAGGTGATTTTGCTAAACACTATAAAGAGGCGATAGATACCCTTCCACTCAAGAATGATACGACAGAAGCTGCCTCGTATTTAAATCGATCTTTGGCACGTGTTCCGCAAATAACCGATGCGTATACGGATTTTTCACAAGGGACACTGCAAAAAACCGATAATTCTTTGGATTTGGCACTTGCTAAAGAAGGACAGTTTTTTGCAGTGAATACACCTCAAGGAGCGCGTTTGACACGGGATGGGCTCTTTACTCTCAATGATGAGGGGAAACTAGTGAATAAGCAAGGATATGAAGTTCTTTCCAGTGATTATTTTCAATCTAAAACAGCTATTAAGCTTAATCCTGAAGATTCAGTCATAAGCATTGATAAAAATGGGCTTATCAGCACTAATGTTCCCGGCTCTACGCAGATGATAGCCGGTAAAAAGCTCATGATAGTGGAACCGCAAAACATCCGTTTGCTTAAAAAGGAGGGAGATAACCTCTACATTCCGGACACTTCTGTTCCTCTAACTCCCGTTGATCAAAGCGGGGGAGTCATGCAAGGTTATACTGAAAAGAGCAATGTTAATTCGGTGAATGAGATGATAGGTCTTATCGAAGCTAATCGGCTTGTTGGGATGTACCAAAAAGCAATGGATGCTCAGATGAACGATATGAATCGCGATGCTATTGAAAAAATCGCTGTTACTCGACGATAATTAAGGAGATAAAATTATGATGCAATCACTTTACACCAGTTCTACGGGAATGATGGCTATGCAAACCCAAATCGATACCACGGCGAATAATATTGCCAACGTTAATACGATGGGATATAAAAAATCACGTGCTGAATTTGCGGATTTGATGTATAAAGTTATGACGTATGCGGGAACGTCTACGAGTGATACAACTAAATCTCCAACGGGAATTGAAGTGGGTCTTGGGGTACGTCCGACAGCTATTAATAAAATATTTTCAGAAGGGGGTTTAAAGCAAACTGATAACTCTCTTGATTTGGCGATTACAGGAAAAGGATTTTTGAAATTGCAGCTTCCTAATGGTACGGAAGTGTACACTCGAAACGGCTCATTAAAAGTGGATCAAAATGGGACACTGGTGAATTCAGACGGATATACGGTCATTCCTGAAATTGTTATTCCCGATGATGCCATTGATATTAGTATCGGAACAGACGGTATTGTCAGTGTCACTCAACCGGGACAAGCACAAGCAACCCAAGTAGGGCAACTTACCCTTACAAACTTTATCAATCCGGCGGGTCTGCATGCAATGGGAGATAATCTTTTTGTCGAAACGGACAGTTCGGGACAACCTGTCGAGGGGACACCTGGAGATACGGGATTGGGCAACATCAGACAAGGATTTGTGGAACTTTCAAACGTTCAGTTGGTTGTTGAACTTACCGATCTAATCACAGGTCAGCGTGCATACGATGCGAATTCAAAAGTAATTACGACAAGTGATGAAATGTTGGCAACAACCAATGGACTGAAACGATAAGATAACCCGTTCGTAGCGAACGGAATTATTATTTTAAGCTAGAAAGAATCTCTTTTTCAACGGCATCAATTTTTTGCGTGCCGTCAATACGAATATATTTAACGGATGCATCCGAATCGCTCATACCGTGGTAATAAGCGACAAGAGGTTGCGTTAGTTCATGATACACACGAAGACGATCTTGTACAATTTCGGCTTTGTCATCATCACGCTGAACCAAATCTTCACCTGTTTCATCATCTTTTCCTTCCACTTTTGGTGGATTATATTCGACGTGATACGTGCGTCCTGATGCTAGGTGTGCGCGGCGTCCTGACATACGATTTACGATTTCTGAATCAGGCACATCAATTTCAATAACTGCATCAATAGCGACACCGGCATCTTTTAGCGCATCTGCTTGAGGAACGGTACGTGGAAAACCATCGAGAAGAAAACCATTTTTACAGTCATCCTCAAGGATACGTTCTTTTACCAAACCAATGATAATCTCATCGGTAACGAGTTTTCCCGAATCCATAAACGATTTTGCCAAGGTTCCAAGCTCTGAGCCTGCTTTGATCGCGGCACGAAGCATATCGCCGGTTGAGATTTGAGGAATGTCGAATGCTTTTGTCAAAAATTGTGCTTGTGTCCCTTTGCCTGCGCCTGGTGCACCTAAAAGAATAATCTTCATAGTATTTAATATCCTGTTTGTTAGATTTTTGATTGAATAAAGTGTTCCATCTCATCGACGATTTCATCGATACTACGTTCACCATTAATCTTTTTTAGGAGGTCTTTCGCTCCATAAAAATTTTCTATATCGCTTAGAGGATCTGTGTAAACTTTCATGCGATTGTTAAAGACTTCTTCATTATCGTCTGAACCACGTGAACGTCCAAGTACACGATCACACGCTACTTCTTCACTAACAACAACCTCAATGACGCTAATAAGTTCTACATCGGTATCGTTTGAGAGAAATTTATCGAGTTCATTCATTTGCTCATGCGAGCGGGGATAGCCATCAAATAAAATTACATCGCTTGGAGCATTTTTAATGGCCACAACGATCGTTTCAATCGCTATTTCAATGGGGACAATCAATCCCTTGCTGATAAAGCTATCGATAAGTTGACCTCGTTCACTTCCACTGGCTACTTCATCTCGGAGAAGATCTCCGGTAGAATAGTGGACGATTGAGTCGTTGTTACGCTGTGCAATAATTTGCGCATCGGTTGTTTTTCCTGAACCCGGTGCTCCGATAATCAAAAAAAGCTTTTTCATTGATTATTTGGCACTTTCACGAAGGCGGATATGAAGTTCACGAAGCTGAGTGAGCTCCACCGGACTTGGTGCCTGCGTCATGATACAGGATGCTTTTTGTGTTTTTGGGAACGCAATAACGTCACGAATGCTCTCTTTTTTCGACAATAGCATCATGAAACGGTCAAATCCGATCGCAAATCCGCCATGGGGAGGTGCTCCGAATTTGAGTGCATCGAGAAGGAAGCCAAATTTCTCTTGAGCTTCTTCTTCTTCAATTCCCAATAATCTAAAGATTTGCTCTTGAAGAGCTTGTTTATGAATACGAATCGATCCGCCACCCAGTTCCGTACCGTTTAGAACGATGTCATACGCGATGGATTCAATGTCTTCAAGATGCTCATGATTCAAATCACGCGGCATTGTAAATGGATGGTGCAGCGCTTTGACGCGACCGTCTTCGATTTCGAACATCGGGAAATCAACAACCCATACGAACTCAAAACGATCTTTGTCGATAAGATTCATTTTCTCATGCTCTGCGATGAAAATACGGAAACGTCCCATATAATCCCAAACCGTTTTCTTATCTCCGGCACCAAAGAAGACAACGTCGCCAACTTGAAGTTCAGTACGATCTACAAGAAGCTGTAAATCTTCAGCAGTAAAGAATTTTTCAAGAGGTCCTTTGAGACCCTCTTCTTTCATCTGGAAATAGCCAAGCCCTTTTGCCCCAAATTTACGGACATAATCTTCGAAGCTTTTCATCTCACGTTTAGAGAAGACTAAATCAGCCCCTGGAACACGAAGCGCTTTGATACGGTTCATTTTCGAGTTTGCGGCAATTGCGGTGAAGATTTCATTGTCACAACGTTCAAAGATATCAATAACATCAACCATTTTTAGGTCATAGCGAAGATCCGGCTTATCCGATCCGTACCATTCCATCGCATCAGAATATTTGATGCGGTTAAATGGAGTAACCACGGTATGTCCCGCACTTGCGAACATTCCGACAATCAATTCTTCTGCAACACGGATAACGTCTTCTTGATTACAAAATGACATCTCGACATCGATTTGGGTAAATTCCGGTTGACGATCGGCACGTAAATCTTCATCACGGAAACATTTCGCGATTTGGAAATAACGGTCAAATCCGCCCACCATCAAAAGCTGTTTAAACAACTGCGGCGATTGGGGAAGGGCGTAAAACTCACCCTCATGAACACGGCTTGGGACGAGATAGTCGCGTGCACCCTCTGGGGTTGATTTGGTCAAAATAGGCGTTTCGACTTCCAAAAATCCAAGACTGTCAAGAACATTACGTGCAGCAATGGCAGCTTTTGAACGAAGTAAAAAAGTGTTGTACATCGCGGGATTACGCAAATCCAAATAGCGGTATTTAAGACGTATTTCTTCACCGACATTGTTGTCACCAATCATAAATGGGACAGCCTCAGAACGGTTTTCGATGATTAGTTCATCCACTATCACTTCGATAGCACCGGTTTTGAGACGCGGGTTAACCAGTCCTTCACCACGAGCGCGAATACGTCCATGGGCTATGAGGACAAACTCATCACGAACTTCACTCGCCAATTTGTGCGCATTTGCATTGTCCGCAGGATCACAGACGAGTTGGATCAAACCGCTTTTATCACGTAAATCAATAAAAACGATACCACCGTGGTCGCGGTGACTGTTCGCCCAACCACATAAAACGACTTTTTCGCCAACGTTTGTTTCATTTAATTCAGTACAAAAATGACTTCTCAAATCAAAGTCCTTGGGTTAATTTTTCGCAATTATACCGCTTACAATCTTTTGGTTTGATAATAGTTGAGATTAGAGGTTAGTGATGGTGCTATAATTCGCGAATAAAAGAACTGTATTAAATAAGGATGCCCGTGTTAGCTGAGAATAAAAAGTACTCGGTACTTAAAAGCGTATTTGGACATTCCTCTTTTAGAGCATTTCAAGAAGAAGCCGTTGACGCCATCATTGCCGGAGAGGATGTGATGATGATTTTACCCACGGGTGCTGGAAAATCATTGTGCTATCAACTTCCTTCACTGTTGATGAACGGTGTGACGGTGGTGGTTTCTCCTCTTTTGGCACTGATGCACGATCAGATTACAGCGCTGTCGGCTTTTGGGATAGAGGCGGCAATGGTATCCTCCATGCAAACGGCTCAAGAGATTGAGATGACGATGCAAAAAGCAATGAGTGCAGAGCTCAAATTTTTGTATGTTGCACCGGAGCGGTTGAAAAGCGGAGAGTTTATCCGATTTTTGCGCAATGTTCCGATCGATTTTTTTGTAGTCGATGAAGCACACTGTGTCAGCGAATGGGGACATGAATTTCGTGAAGACTATCGACAGCTGTACCATTTGCGGGAGCTTTTCCCCTCTGTACCCATAGCCGCATTTACGGCCACGGCGACTCATCTAGTCGAACACGACATTCTTTCTCAACTCAGGCTCAAAGATGCGGTACTCATACGGGCCAAAGTGTCGAGAGAAAACCTCACGATCACGGCACAGAATCGAAACGGAAACGGTCGTGAACAGCTGATGGATTTTTTAGGCAGCTATGAGAATGAAAGCGGTATCGTCTACACGTTTACCCGTAAGGAGGCTGAAGAACTGGCACAATTTCTAAGCCTGAAAAAAATTCCTGCCCAAGCGTATCATGCAGGATTGCCGACACTGCAAAAAAATGAAACCTATAGAGCATTTTTGAATGATGAGATCAGAGTTGTTGTTGCTACCGTCGCTTTTGGAATGGGGATTGATAAAAGCAACATACGATTCGTCGTTCACACTTCACTGCCCAAAACCATCGAGAACTACTATCAAGAGATCGGACGAGCGGGGCGTGATGGTTTGGATGCTTCTACTTTATTACTCTTTTCTGCCTCGGATTTTTTAGAGCGCCGACGGATGATCGAGTCGCAACCCGAATCGGCGTATAAAAAATTAGCGTTTGAAAAATTGGAAGCAACATCCAAGTTTGCATCATCGCAAGTATGCCGCCATCAACTCATCGCCGAGTATTTCGATGACAGTGCCTCAGCATGCCAAACACGATGTGACAATTGTCTCCAACCCGATAAAGAGAGTATTGATATTACCCAAGAGTCGCTCAAGCTCCTTTCTAGCGTTTATCGTAGCGGACAGCGGTTCGGGCTCCATTATGTTGTTGATATTTTACTAGGGTCTGGGAATGATAAAATAGCCCAAAATGGGCATAGCACTCTCTCGGTCTACGGGATCGGAAAAGATAAAAGTCGTGGTCAGTGGCTCACAATAGGGGACAGACTTCTCGAATTAAAAGCTCTGAGACAAGGTGAATTCAAAGTGATGCAACTCGATGAATACGGATTAGAGATTATCAAAAAGTCTCTCCCTGTGACAATTCGAAAAGAGAGGCTGACAGAGAAGAAAAAAGGATCTTCAAGTACGGCTAAAGCAACCTACGCTTCCGGTGAAAATCACCCTGTCTTTGAGCGATTACGGATTCTTAGAACCGATATTGCCAAACAAGCAGGCGTCCCTCCCTATGTCGTTTTTAGTGATAAAACGCTTCAGGATATGGCAGTAAAACTTCCAAAAAATAAAGACGAAATGCTGCAAGTAGGCGGAGTAGGGGATGTGAAATTTGAGCGATATGGCGAAGCATTTTTGGCATTATGCTTAACGCTAGATTGTTAGTTTGTTGTACATTGAGATTTTTTTGTAACTTTTTTCATATATGATATGTATTATAAAATGATACTAAAGGAAACAGCATGGGTTGGTTTGGTAATGATGACGTTTTAAACAATGAGTTAGACCGCGTTAAAAAAGAGAATGAGGAACTCAAACAGCAAAACCAGCGTTTAAACGATACTCTTCATGAAAAAGAGATGTTTATCCAATCTCAAATGACAGAGCACAAATGTGAGAATGCATCATCCATAATGACCTATGAAAATCAGCAGCTCAAAAAAAATCTTGTTGATATTCAAAGTAACATGTCAACATCCGTTACCGCATCAAAAGAAAATATTGCGCAATCGATGTCACTTTTAGAAAATATTATTGATCTTGGAAGCAAAGCATCTTCCATTTCAGTAACCTTAGAGGATTTGAACCATTTGGCTTTGGATTCTATGGATACAGTTCAAGCTCTTTCTCAACGTGCTCAGGACGTAGCTAGTATCTTAGGTCTTATAAAAGATATTTCTGATCAAACGAATCTCTTGGCACTCAATGCAGCTATTGAAGCCGCTCGTGCTGGAGAACATGGTCGTGGATTTGCTGTTGTAGCAGATGAAGTACGCAAACTTGCCGACCGTACCGATAAAGCGATCAGTGAAATTAATATCTCATTGCAATCCATGAAACAAGACGTTAACACAATCGGAGAAAAATTTGAACTGATCCAAGAAAGAATCACGGAGTCTAATATATCCGTAGCAAGTTTCAATACCAATATGGAACAAAATGCATCACTAATGCGTCATACCTTTACGAACACTGCACATACTGCGGAACGGATTTTTATGAGTTTAGCGAAACTCGATCATGTTATTTGGAAAATAAACACCTATCTCTCAGCGGTCATGAAAAAAGAGGCATTTGTATTTGTAGATCATCATAATTGCCGACTTGGAAAATGGTACCTCGAAGGTGAAGGTGCCGATTTTTTCAAAAAAACATCCAGTTACGCATCCCTTGAAGCTCCTCACGCCATTGTCCATAACTCAACCCACAAGATTTTTGATCTAATGCAAAAAGAGAGTATCGGATCGGATGCATTTGTGAAAATATTCCAAGATATGGAACAAGCCAGTGATGATGTATTTACTATTCTCGATAAAATGCTCCACGAAAAGCAGTAAATAGATCTTTAAACAATCCAAGCCCCATCTCTATAGACAATCTCATCTCCGAGCGTAAAGCTCTGAGTGTCTGCAAAAACATCTACATGGTAGGTTCCATCGCGGCGTTTAAAGCCCGGTTTGCCATAGATACCATGTTTTGCCCCTAAGGATAAATGGACACCGCACATACGTTCATAAGTTCCGGTATCGGCAACCGTACGTGTTTTGCTAAAGGCTCTATTGAGTCCAAGCCCTAGCTCACGAACCCAAACAACACCCCCTTCATCTCTGCGTATATTGGAGAGTATGAGGTCAAATGCCGGAGTTGAATTTTCACACTCAATCACTTGCCCTTGCTCTATAATAAGAGTAATAGGAATTTTCGGATAATTCAGCTTATAGGTAACATCGCCGAAACTAAAAATCTTTACACGTCCATTCACTGCTCGTAAATCTTGCGCTTCGGTGAATACTTCACCCAGTGGAAACTGACCGCCGGTATTGGTCATATCCGTATAATCTCCGATATTGAGCTTGGCAGACTCAAATGGTGATCCATACACCAAAAGTTCTCCTCCGCTGTCAAGTACCCCTCCGTCAACAGAATCTATTTTACTTTTAAGCGTACGACCTACATAACGATAATAATCAGCATCGTACGCTAATGAATCGAGGTAATAGGGTGCTTCATCATCTGACATGCGGCTTAGATGGGGATGCTCGATGACTTTGATTTGACGCTTAAACAACTCGACACGTAAGCGAAAAGCATCAAGCCTAAAACTGGTAGATTGAACCAATGCCACAAAATCAGACGGCTGCAATGAAACCAATATTTCCAGTATCTCTTCAGGCGTTTGCGTATCAAAGTCAACAAATATTGCCTCAGGCAAGGAACGCTTATACCCCTGCATCAAAATGTTAGATAACATACAGCGCGTGTCATAGACCACAACTGCACGTTCGGTTGTATGA
The DNA here is from genome assembly GCA_024635855.1 of Sulfuricurvum sp. Next base: position 863 of record JAGXHZ010000068.1, on the reverse strand, counting down.
TGAAAGACCTCATTCAAAAGACCATTCAGATGATTCTGGGCTGTTAAAATTAACGATTCAAGATCCGAAGAAGAGTGCAAATTTTCATTCATTATTTTTTTCCTACTTGTGATGAAGATAAATATCTTTTAATAGACGAAGTATAGCTTAGCTGATATATGAAGAACTAAATCATTGAGGACATTCCAGTTTATCCATTAACTATTTTAGCGTTATAGTATGTTTATTAAATCGTATTTCATACCTATAGTTAAATTTAATAAAGGTGAGTTATGTCAAAAAATGTATCTGATCATCTCGTAGAAATGCTTGTAGAAGCAGGTGTTAAGAGAATTTATGCCGTAACAGGTGACAGTCTTAATCCGGTAAATGACGCTGTACGAAGAGATGGGCGACTCCAATGGATCCATGTCAGACATGAAGAAGCAGGGGCTTATGCGGCTTCCATGGAAGCTGAGCTCAATGGCATCGGCTGTTGTATGGGAAGTAGTGGACCTGGGCATGTCCATTTAGTCAACGGACTGTATGATGCCAACAGAAGTGAAAATCCTGTTATTGCAATTGCCTCGACGATTATTACGGAAAAAATGGGGCTGGACAACTTTCAAGAGACAAGACCTGAATCTCTATTTCAAGATTGTTCGAAATATGTATTTTTAGCAAATACACCCATACAAGCCATAAATGGATTACAATCCGCTATTCAACACGCCATAAGCAAGAAGGGAGTGGCTGTTTTAGGGCTTCCAGGCGATGTGGCTGCCGCCGAAATGGTGTCTGTGCATTCTTCCAATAAAAACTTCTATACACAACCGAGAATAATTCCAGATCATAAAGATCTGCTTGAACTTGCAGATATCATC
>JAGXHZ010000067.1 GCA_024635855.1 Sulfuricurvum sp. | reverse complement strand
CATATCGTCGGCAGCGTCAGATGTGTATAAGAGACAGTATTTACACTCTATAAACAAAATAATATATTCTTGTGTTGATGAATTTATTAGTGATATATTTATTGCAATTTCACTTGCATTATGGAGCTTTGATAAAGAGTTAAATGCTTATGAAGTCCTAGATATTTTTGGGCAAAATTCACAAAGTATTAAAAGTCAAGCCGTCGCAATGCATTTTATTAAACTTTGTTTTTCTCTTGGAAAAATTCAAAAAGCTTATGAGTTATGGAAAAATATTCCATTTGAAGACAAAGATGAGATTTTGCATATGGGATTCCAAATGTTATCACGAATGGCATTGAAAAACTTAAATATGGAAGATCTAAAACTACGTGAAGAATATTTGATTCAACAAATTAATTTAAATAAAGAGCAGGGAACAGCATATTACAACTATGCAAATTTTTTGCATAACCAAAGAAGATTACGAGAAGCTTTTTCAAATTATAGAAAAGCTTTTCAATTTGAGAAAAAATATCATAATGCATTACATATATATCAAGAAATTGCAGGAACATTATTCGATTTGAAAAGGTATAAACTTGCAGTAATCTATTATGAAAAAGCCTTGGAACTTAATCATGACCCTCAAATAGAAGTGTTATATGCTGATAGTTTAATGATGAGTGGAGAGTTTGCATTAGCAAGAAAAAGTTTTAAAAACTATTTTGAGAACTCAGAACATCTCAGCGAGGAATGGATACTTAAAGATGCGACTTTAGAGTATTTAATTAGTGAATATGGTTTTGAGTCACAAAAAAGACACTCAGATCTAGCAGAGCAACAAGCTGTATTTCAAAAGCTTGGTAAGAAATCAGTCGTAATAGAAGAGTTGAAAGAAGTAATTAAGTTGGATGCTTTAAATTCTTTGGCATGGTTTAATCTTGGATGGTTGTATAAAGAGAATGAAGATTGGGAAAATGCAACGGCTTCGTATTTATTTTGTGCATTAATAAATAGAGATGACATTGAAGCTTGGATTAATGCTTTTAAATGTGCTTGGAATTTAGGAAACACAGAATTGTCTTCATTGATTATAAAAGTAGGCTATCAAGTTAATGGAGAAGACTTTATACAACTAGTCTATAGTGTGTTTGAAGAAATGGATAGTGTTGTATCGCAGGAACTAATGAGTTCCATTTTTGAAGAAATCGAACATATGATAAGTGATAGGCATTTTGAAAGCCGGACAGAAAAACCGATATTAAGAATTTTTGATGGTGAAGAATTTAGAGATGTAGATGAATTATATTCAGAAATAGAAAGCTCTCAGGAAGGCAAACTAAAATGATAAAAATCACTGTCGATGAAATCGAATTCTTCGTGAATAGGTTTATGAATGGTGAAGTTAGGGTGGAGATATGATGACGGGAGTGGGGTTTCAACCCCGCCAAACCAGTAAGTTTGGAACTAAAATAAACAATGCGAGACTAAAGTCTCACTTCCAAGATTTTATGGAATTTGCCAATGATCAATGAGCATATTGTCAATATTTATGACGAAGATAAATTGCAAAAAGAGGAGACGATGAGAAAAATCGGAATTTCCGATTTACTTAAAAAACCACTAAAAAATATATTTGATAGTGAAGAATTAGATGAAAAATCAGTATGTCGGGAATTCCGACATACTGCAAATGATGGTAGAACCCATTTAACAACGATTGAAATGGCAAAAAAATTAGCGGCTTATCACCAATACTATGCGGTAAACAAAGCAGTCGAGAGAACAACTCAAACAAGCTGAGATGATTGCGAACAAGTTAATTTGGTTGTTAGAGTGACGTATAAAACACCGCAATTTCACCCGTTGCAACAGGGTTTTGCGAAGCGTTAGAGATGGCATTAAATTCAAAAAGATAGGAATCGTTAAACGAATGTTTGAGGGTGACGGTAGTGTCAAAATGAAGAGTATCAGTCTTGTTGCAGAGTTTAATATTTCGAAAAGATGAGACCACTCCGGCATTACAGTTGGGAGAAAGGGGAAAAAAACTTGTCCCCTGAGCGGCTGCTTCGCAAAACATGGCAAGCGTTGGTGTGAGGGGAAAACGGGTTTCGAAGGTCACTTGCGTTTCATTTTGTTCTGAAAGCTGTCCGATAAAAATAAGTGGTTCTTTGTGAGGTAAGCGACTGTTCATAAAATGAGTCCTAATTTTTTAAAGAAATGGTAGAATAAACTTACTTAAATACGAGGTATACAATGTCTAAACGGGTTCTGGTCGTCTATTATTCACAAAGCGGACAATTGGAAAATGTTCTCACCGCCATGCTGCATCCATTGATACTTGCTGATACGGTTGAGGTGACGATGTTACCATTACGCCCAAATGAAGATTTTGCCTTTCCATGGTCTTTTTGGAAGTTTTTTGATGCCTTTCCTGAATCGGTTTATTGTGATGCGCTCCCTAATCTTCCATTCGAGCTTATTAACTCTGAAAGCTTTGATTTGATTATTTTGGGGTATCAACCGTGGTTTCTTTCACCCTCGTTGCCCATGAGTGCCTTTATGAAATCCGATCAAGCGAAAGTCATTTTAAAAAATAAACCCGTTGTCACCGTCATAGCCTGCCGTAATATGTGGATAGAAGCTCAAAAAACGATGAAAGAGCTTTTGGTATCGTGTGAAGCACGTCTTATTGATAATATTGTGCTAAGTGACCAAAGCGGTCCATTGGAGAGTTTTATTACGACACCGCGATGGATGCTTACCGGAAAACGTGAATCGTTTTGGGGATTGTCGGCGGCGGGTATTTCGGATGATGTTATTCATAAAAGCAGCCGTTTTGGAGAAGCGATTTTGTCAGGACTTGACAGCAATAAAGAAGTTGTGAATGCTCCGATGCTCAGTGGTTTGGGTGCGGTGTGTGTTGATCCTCGTTTTATTGCCTCTGAAAAGATAGGGAAACGGAGTTTTCGGATTTGGGGTAAGCTTATTCGGCTGTTTGGAAAAAGAGGCACATGGAGCAGACGCCCTGTATTGGGTGTTTATGTTCTTTTTTTAATAACGTTGATTGTGAGTGTTGTTCCCCTAAATATGGCATTACAAAGCATTATTAGACGTTTATTTAAAGGAAAAATAGATAAAATAATACAAAGTATAGAAGCTCCTTCAGGCAGATAGGTTTAAGACACTATGAACAATGTATATATTACGAAAATGACCGCATTTTTACCCAATGATCCGGTAACGAATGATCAAATAGAAGAAGTTCTAGGGGCGGTTGGCGGTATAAAATCCCGTGCTAAAAATATCGTTTTGCGTAGTAATGGTATTAAAACTCGTCATTATATTCTCGATCCAAATACACGGCAGCCACTGTTTACCAATGCCTCTATGACGGCTTATGCCATTCGAGCTTTGGAAGATGAGACGTTTAGCTTGGACGAGATTGGATGTTTGGCGTGCGGTACGACCTCCCCCGATCATCTTATGCCCAATCATGCGCTTATGACACAAGGCGAGCTAGGATTACATGCGTGTGAGGCGATTGCTACGTCGGGGATTTGCCTCAGCGGTATTACTGCGATGAAATACGCCTATATGACAGTCGCGTCCGGTGAGCATACGAGTGCAGTATCGACGGGTTCTGAAATCGCATCCATGGTGATGAGGGCAGAGATGTTTACGTGCGATACTCAGGATAGTGAGACTATCGAAAAGCGTCCTGAAGTTGCCTTTGGAAAAGATTTTTTGCGCTGGATGCTCTCGGATGGTGCAGGGTGTGCATTGTTGCAAAATATTCCGAATAAAACAGGGCTTTCCCTGAAAATCCAGTGGATCGATATTCTCTCGTATGCGGGTGAAATGCCGACATGTATGGTCAGCGGAGCACTTCAAGACGACGAGGGAAACTATCAGCCGTGGAGAGAGCTTGATCCCTCTTTTTGGCGTGAAAAAACAGTCTTTGCCGTCGAGCAAGACGTCAAACTTCTGAATGAAAATATTGTCCATTACACGGTGGAAAAACCGCTTCAAAGTATTATAAAAAAACGAAATTTGAGAGCAGATGAGATCGATTATTTCTTGCCCCATTATTCCTCAGAGTATTTTCGGGACAAGATGGCATTAGGATTGGAAAAGGTTGGTTTCGCCATACCAGACGAAAAATGGTTTACGAATCTGACCCAAAAAGGGAATACGGGAAGTGCGTCTATTTATATTATTCTCGAAGAATTGTTTAATTCCGGCAAGCTTCAAATCGGTGAAAAAATTCTCTGTTTTATTCCGGAAAGCGGACGTTTTTCGACCGCATTTATGTTGCTTGAGGTGGTGTAAATGAAAAGAGATGACGCACCTCAGGATAATATCGCCATGTATCATGGGGGACGAAAAGCCCTTTATGTAGCGGATGAGGGAAAATTTGAGATTACCCAAAGCAGTGGCTGGAGTGTTGAAGAGATGGCAACATTGCAAGCAGTAGATGAGTTTGTGCGTTTAGAGTATGAAGCATATGAAGGGTTTGTTGAGGGAAAACTATCGCCGCTTGGTGTCTGGATGTATCGTCGTCGCATGAGTATCGCCACGTTGTCCCAATGTACAGGTTTTTGGCAATGGAGTATCAAGCGTCATCTAAAACCCGATATTTTTAAGAGACTAAGTTCCCCCAAAATTGCTCTTTATTGTGATATTTTTGATATAACAGCCGAAGAGTTACTTAACCCAAAGGAGCCAAAATGAGTAAGCCGTTTGTTCATAGTCATGCGGCACATTGCGAAAGCGGTGTCGTTTCATCACTCCTTACACATGCAGGGTATCCTATCAGTGAGGCAATGGCGTTTGGACTGGGAAATGGGCTGACCTTCGCCTATTTACCCATTGTAAAAATCGATGGAATGCCTCTTGTCGCGTACCGAATGCCACCCAAAAGTATCCTCAAAACGGTCGAAAAAAGACTTGGACTTGAGGTTAAAATCAAAAAATATTCCAATCCTCAAAGCGCCCGTGAGGATTTGATAAAAATGGTGGATGCGGGTAAATTTGTGGGGCTTCAAACGTCGGTGTATTACCTCCCCTATTTTCCTCCTGAGATGCGATTTCATTTTAATGCCCATAATTTAGTGGTATATGGAAAAAGTGATACGGGCTTTTTAATCAGTGACCCCGTGTTCGAGCATCCCGTGGAAGTAGAGTTTAATGCACTGGATAAAGCCCGTTTTGCCCGTGGAGTATTTGCTCCCAAGGGTGCGTGCTATACGATAGAAAAAATCCCTGAAAAAATTGATTTGGCAAAAGCCATCAAAAAAGCGATTAACCGTACTTGTAATATGATGCTTTATACCCCTTTTCCATGGGTGGGATTGCGTGGTATCGGGATGATGAAACGTGCTATCTTGAAGCTTCCAACTCATCCGCACAAACGGTATGCTTCTTTATATTTAGGGCATATTATCCGAATGCAAGAAGAGATAGGGACGGGCGGAGGCGGATTTCGTTTGATGTATGCCGCCTTTTTGTCTGAGTGTGCAGAGGTGCTTGGGCGTGAGGAACTAAAAACTGCATCCTCTATGATGGGGGCAGTGGGAGATAAGTGGAGAATATTTGCACTCTCCTGCTCTAAAGCATGTAAAGGAAATGAATATTCCGTTGAAGAGATTGCTCAAAAACTCCAAGAATGCAGGGACAGTGAAGAGCGTGTATACCGTTTTTTAAAAGGGTTAAAATTATGAAGCTTGCGAATAGAGTTTACCTAAATGCCTTTAGTTGTGCCTGTGCGGCAGGGTTAACCATCGAAGAGATTTTTGAGACATTGCTTCATGGAAACTGCGCTATTACGAACCAAAGCGGTTATGTCGACGGTGCTATTATGCCTTTGGGCAAAATCCCAGGCGAGCGTGATTTTTTCGCTCTTTTAGAGGAGAATGTAGCATCGCTTCTACACAAAACTCCATGGTTGGTTCCCAGTGAAACCATTGTATTGGTTGGCTCTTCGGTGGGGGGGATGTGCGTAGCCGAAAAGACGTTTTTTAATGAGGGGAGTTTAAACAATATTACGATTGAAGAGCTCTCTATTCGTGCCATTGCAGATGAAGTTGTACAAAAATTTGGGTTTAAATCAGCATTATCCTTTTCAACGGCCTGTACGAGCAGTTCCATTGCCATTGATTTTGCTTACGATTTGATACGTCAAGGGCTATATAAAACGGTAGTGGTTATCGGTGCAGATGAGCTGAGCCGTTCGGCGGTCAATGGTTTTGACAGACTAGGCATTGCTTCACATTCTCCCACGCGCCCTTTTGATGTGCAACGCAATGGGATCAATGTAGCGGAGGGGATAGCAGTATTGGCTCTTTCTTCTTTAAAGACATCGCAGTGTGTTGAAATCATGGGATGCGGGGTAAGCTCCGATGCCTACAATATCACCCATCCACATCCGGAAGGTGAGGGGGCGATGGCTGCCATGAACCAAGCATTGCAAGCAGCAGGGTTAGACGCTTCCAATATTGATTACATCAACGCCCATGGGACTGGGACGATTGCTAATGATGAGATTGAGAGTGCTTCCATTGAAAAACTTTTTGGCGGACATCCTTTCGTTGTTTCAACTAAAGCCGTTACGGGACATACTTTAGGGGCTTGCGGTGCATTGGAAGCGGCGATTAGCGCTATGAGTATTGTTCATAACATCATACCTGCGTGTACCAATCTCACAACACCGGTCAATGGTTCACTTTCACATCCGTTGGAGTCAATACAGACGGAAGTTAATTATGTACTTTCGAATGCTTTTGGTTTTGGGGGCGGTAATGTGTCACTAGTATTAGGAAAAGTTCATGCAGATTAATTTAGAAATACTTGGCTTCGCTACGGTTGAAGATCCTCAAAAATGTACGGCGTTAAATGAAAAAACCGTGGTAAGCGATATGATGTTGCGCAGACGATTGACGCGTAATGCCCGTATGGCTCTTTATCTAACCGACCAAATTGGTGATTTTACTTCTCCCATCGTCATTGGTAATGCATACGGAGAAGTGGCAGAAACGTTTGATATTCTCCGTTGTATCGCTGCCAATGAGACTGTAAGTCCTACTGCATTTCAAAATTCTGTGCACAATACCCCAGCATCCTACCTCTCTATTGTTGGACAAAACAAGGGATATATTACGACCGTAAGTGATCTGCACGAAACCTCTGCTTCAGTCTTAAAAGTGGGTGCGGTCAAATCTCTCACGTTTGAAACGCTGCTTCTTATTGTCAGCGACTCCATTGATTTTGAACGAGTTGAGGAACTCAATCGTTGCGGCATAACACTAAAAGAGTGCGCAGCAGCATTGCAAGTACGCCATACTCAAAAAGAGGCGACAATGACATTGAGCGGTAAAGCGTATGACGGATATTCACCGAGCATTTGGGCAATGCTTGAAATTATTGAAAAAATGCATGAAAGCAATGGTGCTGAGGTTATTGTCGCTATTGAGATTTAAAACCCAATCGTGTCGTAGTCGTTGAGTATTTTTCCTCCATTTTTAAGTAATTGCAGGGTTTTTAATTCATGGATGATGGTGGGGGAAAACAGTGTTTTAAGATGCATGGCATAGATTCTAAAATCATCTCTTTGGCACTGCTCGAGTTCACTTTTTAGCAGGGTAGGGGTGAGGTGTTTACTGTCAAATGCAAGTTTCTCAAAACTTGAGGGAAAAGATACCTCAATGACGAGCGTATGAATATGCGGATTTTTATCCAATAATTCCCAAATACGGGGACATCGGTAGGTATCGGCACTAAAAAGAATCCCTGCGCCGTTTTTTTCGATAATATAGCCACAGCTTCCATCGGTATGATTGGTTTTAAAAGGCTTTAGCACGACATCATCGATTGGGTAGCTTTTATCGATTTCTATTTCGATCAGCTCAATGGTTTTGTCATCATGCCCGATGAGGTTGATCTCTTCAAAATTAGGCCAGATCCGATGGTTAAAAATAAACCGGCGTAAATCGTCTAATGTTGCTTTAAGACCGTAAATTTTGAGAGCAATCGATTTTTGGGTAACAAATAAATCAGCCAGAAAAGGGATGTCAATAATGTGATCTAGGTGCGAATGAGTAAGAAAAATATGCTCAATCGTAAAAATATCTTCTTCAAGAGTGTTGATAAGATTACCCGCATCAATAACACAGTGCTTCGAT
>JAGXHZ010000066.1 GCA_024635855.1 Sulfuricurvum sp. | reverse complement strand
ATAAGAGACAGCGATCAATCAAAAGTGTTCGATTTGCCAGTCCCGTAAGAGGGTCAAAAAAGGCGAGCTGATTAATCTGATCCTCGGTACTTTTTCGCTCGGTAATGTCTTGTACCGTTCCTATAGAACGAAGGGCATTCCCTTCTTTATCAAACTCACTCATACCGATTTCATGAACCCACTTGATCCGTCCGTCGTTCATCAACAAACGGTGGATTATTTCATACCCTTGTTTCGTTACTAACGAGTTTTGATAGACATGATTTACCATTTCTCGATCTTCAGGATGGATACCGTTCAAAAATCCTTCGTACGTCGCTCTAAACTCAACAGGGTCAATTTCAAAAATAGTAAATACTTCATCTGTCCATACCAAAGTATTGTTGATAAGGTCGAGCTCCCAGCTTCCCATATGGGCAAAATGCTGTGCTTCATTGAGCCGTTTGGCATTCATACGAAGTTGGTTCTCCATCTCCTTTTTATCGGTTACCTCTTCATAGATTCCCAAAATTCCAAAAATTTCTCCGTTCTTATTTTTGAGGGGTACTTTTGAGGTATGAACCCAAATCGTTTTTCCATCCGGAGTCATTTGAGGCTCTTCATAAAAAAGTTTTGCCGCTCCAGTGGTCATTACTTCACGATCATCCTCACGGTAAAGATCGGCTTGTGCTGACCATCCCATCTGATAATCATCTTTTCCGATGAGCTCTTCAGGGCGTTTATACCCGGCATCATTGGCAAAAATAGCATTACAGCCCAAATAATTCAAAGAGCGGTTTTTCCAAAAGACTCGAATGGGGATGGTGTCGATAATGGTGTTCAAAAGCGTATTGGATTCCAACAGATGGTGCTGCTGATCTTTAATCCACTCATCCGTACGGCGAAGAAGGAGATAAATCAATCCGATAATCACTGCAATAATACCAAAGCTGATCAAGCCTCCGACGATCATCACATCAAAAAACTCATAGTTCTCTTTTGTAATGTCGTTGACGATAATCAAGTTGCCCACTTCTTTTCTCGAAACATCTTTAATCGCCGATACCGAGACACGATACGTGCCTCCTTGCGAAGAGACCTCTTTGCTATCATCGAATTTATAGGGTGATCCTGCCTTGGAGTCACAAAGCTCCATAATTTCATGGGGAATATTTTTAAAAGAAGAATAAATCATCACATTGTTTTTTAGAAGATTCCAATCTCCTTTGCGATCTAAAATCGCCATCCCCTCTTCCCATTGCGCTTGCTTGAGATAGGTTTTGTGCAATACCATTATCAAATGGAGATTGGGTTGAGAATGGAGATTTTGGAGAACGTCTTCGATCTCTTTACCCAGCTCTATGTACCCGATGAGTTCATTCTTAACCATAACAGGAACGACCACTCGCAGTGTCAATGTCCCCAACGGTCCAATTTCAAGACCCGATGCACTTTTTCGACTCAACTTCGCCTGCATCGTCGTGAAACGATCAATCACATCCCCTTTTTTACCGGGTTTATGAACCCGCAGCAGACACACCCGATTTTTGTCCATAAAATAAAAATGGGTCAGATGATTTTGCTCTCTCATGGTCTCAAAAATCTCTTGCCATTGCATCAGAAGTTTTTGAGAATTTCGTTCTCGCAGTGCATCAATCACCAGAGGATCACGTGCCATTGAAGTAATTGTCAATAACATTCCGGAGGATTGCGCCTCCAAAAGCGTCTCCATATCGTGCGATAATTCATTTACTTTTCTATTGGAAGCATCGTAAAGAAAATGCTGATGCTGCTGATACGCTAATATTCCAGTGCCAAGAGAACACAATGCGATCAAAATACCCAGTGGGATCATCAGCCGCAACATGACAGGTCTGGTCTGTGTTACTTTATCGTCGTAAGGAAACCACAATGAGCTAATCGTTTTTTTCAAGGTTTTCTGCTTTATCTAAAAATAGTACTGTTTTTATTCGTTATAACAATACTCTCTCAAAGCTTTGCCGTTGCTTCAAAAGACGAAACGACACAAAATACCTATAAGATCCGTCACTCTTTCTTTAAAATTAACCATAAAAAGATACAAAATATCCGCGCAGCTTACACTGAATTGCGCAAATAATATTCAATGCTGTACCGCAAATCTTCATCCAAATCCATCAAGCTTTCCAACATCCATTTCAAATAATTGGCATCTTTGAGGGCAATCTCTTCAATCCGTTTTTTAGCGTATTTGCCAAAAGGGAGACGTGTGAGAAGGAGACGACTTTGCGACAGTGCAACTAATTCTTCATCATCCGCTAAATCAAGAAGATATTCATAAATCATTTTGGCATGCAAAGCATCGCTGAGGGGATGATGAGGAGTAATATCCACGCCGTATTCACTAAAAAAATCTTTTTCATTCCGATACAATCTCAACTCATACCGTAAAAATTGCAAACCATACCCATCCAAATCATCCATCAATGCTTTAGAACATTTGAGCGTGTCAATCGTCTTCCCCTGCCACGTTATCCCCTCTTTTTGCAACATAGCCAAATCAAAAGGGGAATTATGAGACACCAAAATTGTTTCAGGAGTATTGAGCTCGATGAGTTTTTCAACACTTTTTGATGCAGCAAAAATGGGTGCTTCTTTAATCATTTCATTGGTGATATGGTGGATAGCCGATGCAGAGGGAGGGATTTTTTTTATCGGATTTATCAATTCATAATGAACCTCATCCTCATCAATAAAACCAATCGCACAGATTCGGTCACTAATCTCCAATCCTGTTGTTTCAGTATCCAAAAAAACTAGCATTCTTCCTCACGAGGTAGATTTTTTATTTGCCCCATCAAATTATGATAATGCTCTAACGTGCGAAAACTTTTCTCAAATCTCCATCCCAAAATAAAAGTGATAATATCTTTTTTGCGTTCATCACCCACTTTTTCAGCACGACCGTAATAGGCAAGAGAAATATTTTTATTTTTTACTTTAGCTTGTCCATCATAAAGAATACCAATAATCTGAGCATATTTTCCCTCTTTTATGGCACCCAAATCTTCATCACCCAATGAAATACCGGAAAGATTAATAGCCTTGTATTCAAACAAATCATTAAAATTAGTTACTTTAGTAAAAATAGCGAGTTTGGTATACAATTCTTCCAGTGTTTTAAGGTTATTTTTACGTTCCAATTCATAACTGGAGATCTGCGCGGTCAAATTTTTTAGGCGGTCAAGGGCTGAGCTCACGGTATCTCCTTCATTTTCTTAAAATTATACCACTTTCAACAACATTAGCTTATAATAGTAAACTTTTTTACTTTGGGAATTTTTATGGACTATTTACAAATTCAAGGCCCGACCAAACTTAGCGGAACCGTCACCATTTCAGGTGCGAAAAACGCAGCATTGCCTCTCATTACTCTAACCCTTTTAGCGCACAATAAGCTCACCGTCAGCAATATGCCCGAAGTCGTAGACATTAAAACACTCCTAAAACTTTTAGGTAACCTTGGTGCGTCTTACACTCTTGAAAATCATATACTTACAATGGACACTTCAAGCGTCAACGATACGATGGCAAACTATGATATTGTCAAAACCATGCGTGCTTCCATCCTCGTCCTAGGTCCATTGCTTGCACGTTTTGGTCACTGTGAAGTATCTCTTCCGGGTGGATGCGCTATTGGTCAGCGTCCTATTGATTTGCACCTCAAAGCGATGGAACAAATGGGTGCTACAATCACCATCCATGCAGGATACGTCCATGCAGTTGCACCTGAGGGTCTCAAAGGTGCGCACATTATTTTCGATAAAATTACCGTAACCGGAACGGCAAATGTCGTAATGGCAGCCGCACTGGCTCACGGAAAATCCGTTCTTGTCAACTGTGCAAAAGAACCTGAAGTCGTCCAACTGTGCGAAATCTTACGCGACAGCGGTATCGACATCACAGGCATTGGCACATCGGAACTCACCATCATCGGTACGGGTGGTAAAACCATTGATATGGTCGATTTTGAGATCATTCCTGACCGTATCGAAGCGGGAACGTATTTGTGCGCAGGAGCCATAACAGGTTCAACCATCACCCTTAAAAATGTACGTCACGATCATCTCGATGCAGTAACCGCAAAACTGGAACAAATGGGTTGCAAGATCGACATAACTGATACAACCATGACCATTCATCCAGCCGAAAAATTAAAACACGTCCATATCATCACCCAAGAGTACCCCGCATTCCCAACCGATATGCAAGCACAATTTTTAGCACTTGCAACCCTTGCGAGCGGTACAAGTATCATCGAAGAGCGTTTGTTTGAAAATCGTTTTATGCACGTCAGCGAGCTTCAGCGTTTGGGAGCGGACATTATGCTAAACGGTCACACCGCTACCGTTATAGGAGAAACACCGCTATTTGGAGCAGATGTAATGGCAACGGATTTACGCGCATCAAGCGCTCTTGTTCTTGCAGCCATGGCAGCAGAGGGGACAAGCAACGTTCATCGCATTTATCATTTGGATCGCGGGTATGAAGACTTAGAGGGAAAATTACGCCTATTAGGTGCTAAAATTGAGAGATTGAAAGAGTAAATTTTGACACCTAAGAATGCCCTCGAATCTTTAAGTAAAGCGCAAGCCAAAACACTCAAAGATCGACTAAAGATTGAATGGACCTATCGATCAAATGCGATCGAGGGAAATACCATTTCATTGGGTGATACTGCTTTTATTATCGAACAAGGACTCACCATCAAAGGGAAGTCTATTGTCGAACATACCGATATCGTTGGACACGCTAAAGCAATCGATATTATTTATGAATTAATTACGAAAAGCGCCCTTAATCCAGACGATATTTTTCTTCTCCATAAAGCCGTTCAGACAGCCATTATTATTGATATTATGTGCCCTATTGGTGGATACAAGGTCGAACCAAATGGACGGTATATCAAAAAAAATGAAAAACTAGAACACGCTTATTATCCCATGCCAAACGATATGAACCACCTTATGGGACTTTTTTTCAAAGAGTTTGGTGACACGTCCAAACCTCTCACGACCTTTGATGAATGTGTGACATCTTATACCGATATGCATATCGCTTTTAGCTCTATCCACCCTTTTTTCGATGGCAACGGTCGATTAGCTCGCCTAATAGCCAATATACCTTTACTAAAAAACGGATTTTTACCCATTATCGTTAGCAACGAAGATAGACAAGAATACATCGAATTGTTATCTACCTATAATCTCAATGCTCCCGCGCTTGACAGCACTTCATTATCTCTCGTCGAAAAAAATAGTGATTACGACAAACTGTTTGTATTTTTTAAAGATCAGTATAAAAATAGTCAAATATTATTGGATGAACTTAGAAATAGTAGGCAGTAAATTTTGTCATTCCGTGCCACGACACGGAATCCATTCTCTCGTTACCACCTACCGAATAGTAACAGATATACGCACTTAGTCATTAGCCAAGATAATTTATGATTTAAAATTCTGTGTGCATTCCCGCTTGGAAAGTGAGAGAAGTTTATTCAACTTATTGAATATAACTTCCATCAAGACGTCCTTTAAATTGAAGAGTGTTTCCATTATCAGAAATAGCGATAGCATCAAAATCGAAATCTAAAGGGTCATGAGATACGAATGAAACGACTATATTGGAATTAATATCAAATCCATTTTTAGACAAATAATCAGTAATATCATCTTTTAAACGATTTTCAGCTCAGTATTCATTTCGAGGGACGACTCGATAAAGCTTTAAATCTATGATACAATTTTAGGAACTACTGGATGCTGACACAGAATTTTGAACAGTCCCTTTTCATTGCCACCAATACACTCTATGTTTTGAAAGATTATCATTGGTCTATCTGTTCCATTCGTTTCATGCTTTCTTTACTCCATGTTCCTTCTGGCTTATACCAAACTCTACATGAAGTTTTAAAGCTATCATTATTATTGAAATTTGTAAGAACCAATGTGAAATTTGTCATATATCCTTTTCCATCTTCATCGTCCATTCTGTCTTCATATACTCTTAATGTATTTACATTGACACTCTGTAATCTCTTTTTCTTATCATATTTTTCAATAATGGCTACAGATTGCCTAACTGGAATATTATCTGCAGTAGTATACCTTTCTTGACCATGATAGTATACTCCATCAATCATCGGATCAAAAAAGTAAGCCAAGGACACTCTATCTGAATCACATCTAACCTGCTGCTGATCACCACTCCAATTAAAGAATTTAGTCCATCCTTGTGCCGATACTGTAAACATCATAAGCATTGCTATGAGTGAAATTAGTTTCATTAATTGTTTCCTTTTGTGTTATTACTCGATATTAACGTAAAAATAGAGCCTCTTGAAAAACCCTAAACCCACCTATTGATTTAGGGTTTTTAGAAGTTTAAAGAAAACTCGTAAAAACCGACTTTTTTAATATTTTAGGTGAAGTTATTGTACAAAAAACTAACCTATCATACAAAAAACTCCACAACAAAGAGTATACTCACACTATCAAAAATGTGCCTTAAAATCGCCAATATTAAAAGGGAAAAGTCATAGAATCGTTTATCAAAAAAAATCGTCTATTTATATTAGGTGCTGGTTTCTCTGCAAATGCAGGTATTCCATTGACGGCTGAACTTCTAAAACATGCAATGGATAAATTTTCTCAAGAATCTCCTGATTTATTTGCACGTGTCGATGGATATGCGAGAGAATGTATCCAATATAATGGTGACGATGAGTTAGATTATTCAAGTATTGATTTTTCAGAATTATGTACATTTCTCGAATATATCGAATTAAGAGAATATGGTGGTGGTGAAAGATGGAAGAATGAAGGTTCACGTGAAAAACTTGCTTTACGGTTTTATTTAGCTAAAAGCATCGTAGAACGCACACCTGCAACTCATAGTATTCCCCAAATATATTTAGATTTTGTAAGTCAACTTCACGAAGGTGATATTGTTATTTCTTTTAATTGGGACTGTTTATTAGAGGTTGCATTAAATAAAATTGGCAAAGCTTACACTTACAACTGGAAAGACGATAAAGCATGGATCTGTAAATTGGCGATTAAATGAACCAAAATATCAAAAAATTACAGATTGGGAATCAATGAATTTTACTGAAGGGATGATGGATGTTGAGATTTTCCATTCACCTTCACTATTGGATTATGATACATGGCATAATTTTTCATCCTTATCAGAAATTGAGCCATTCCTCGTATTACCTGGATATGGAAAAGCTTTTGATGTCCGTTCGAATGCAGTTTTATGGTACAAACCGGAATTTGCTTTTGGATTTACACATGATGTTTATATAATTGGATTGAGCTTAGCTCCCGATGATTTTTTTATACGAAGTCTATTTTTGTCCAATTTACCATACATAGAGAGTTTTTCTGGCGTTAAAGGAAGAAAGATTTTTATAATTAATCCTGATTCTAAAGCGGCAAAGAACTATGAATTTGTTTTATCTAAGGGGCATGCTGAGTTAATTACTGAAAAATTTTGTGCTAAACACATCGAATTAATGAAAGATCGAATAAAAAATATTTAACAAATTGGTATTGAAATTTTAAAATTTTGTTTTGTATGTTTGGAGTAATGAAAAAAATAGAGGCTGAATTAAAAAGTAAAAATGGGGATGGATTCCGTGTCGTAGCACGGAATGACAGAGACTACAGATCCCCTTCAATAACTTTTCCAAAAGTAGTGTAATACACTTCTTGCATATCAGCTAGATTCATTTTTACATCATTTAGCGCAAATACATCTCCGCCAATCGTT
>JAGXHZ010000065.1 GCA_024635855.1 Sulfuricurvum sp. | reverse complement strand
TCATCGGGAAGATGTTTGACCTCATCGATAATATTCTCTAGAATCGACTCTTTGATCCCTAAAGCTCGCGGGATATTACGCTGTAAAATGGGAAGAATATCTTTGATCCCGTTAAAATTTTCGATGTACGTCGTTCCTAACCCTTCGATAATCGCACTGACACGCAAGATATAAATCGCTTCTTGCGGAAGCTTGAACGGAAGATTTCGCGTTTGCTCCATCACCTGAAATGCAAGCTCTTGCATGCTGCTGCTGTCCAACGAATCATTAGCAAATATCTCAAACATTCGCTCGGTAAATTCGGCAAGTTCGGCTACGGGTGCATCATAGGCTACCGTTCCTAAACGCTTGGATGCACTCACATACGCTTCATAATCCTGCTCATTAGCCGCACGTAGCAACTCAATGATAGCAATACGCGTCGGATTAGAAACCCGTTTTACCATCCCAAAATCGAGCAATATTAACTGACCTTGAGGGGATACGAGAAGATTTCCGGGATGCGGATCGGCGTGAAAATATCCCTGCACAAGCATCTGATCCGTATAAAATCGTATCAGTTGGTCGATAAGCGGAATGATGTCGATACCGCTGTTGTTAATACTCTCACGATCATCAAATCGCCATCCTTCTTCATAACTCATCACCAACGCATCATCACAACTGTATTTAGGATAGGCTCGCGGGAAAATCACCCCTGAGGAAGCGTACAGGTGTGAAAATTTTTCCAAATTGGCACGTTCTTGATTCATACTGCACTCTTGCACAATCATCACCGAAAACTCAACGATAACCGATTCAACCGAGTGACGGGTCGTATGGGAAAAAAGCGGTCTAAAAATGCGATTGAAGAACGAAACGATTCGTATATCCGCACGGACACGTTTTTCTATCCCCTCTCGTCGGAGTTTTACAGCGACTTTGGTCTCTTCATCCAGCCAAGCCTCATGCACTTGACCAATGGAGGCAGAGGCTATGGGCGTAGGATTAAAACGGATAAAAGGAAGCGCAGGAAAAGCACGGTGCATCACCTTCTCATACTCTTTTTTCGACATAGGCGGGAGATCATCATGGAGTGTTTTGAGCACACTGAGATACTCAGCATCGAAAAAATCGTTACGAGTAGCAAGAACTTGCGCCAGTTTGATAAAACTTGCACCCAACTGGGTTATCGTGCTCGCAAGCTTTTGGGGTGGTAGCGGTTTGACCCCGAAAAATCGGCTCTTTTTCTTGATCAGAAGATAAAAAGAGAGGAGCAGTCGAAAGACACTCCACAGCCTGTAGGGGGAATAAAGAGAGTTCATTTTTTGAGTGCTTCGATGTCCTTTTTGGTCGCAAGTCCCAGTTCTTCGATCACCTCTTTGATCGTGGTTTTCAGTTCTTCTTTGAGACGATTTTCTTCATTTTCGCCCTTAGTCTTGAGGCTCTCCAAAAAACTCTTGGTATCGTTGGTGTTAATTTTTCCTTTTTCTTCGAGCTTTTTGAGCTCTTCTTCAACTTTTTCTTTGATCAACAGTGCCCCACCCATTCCGGTGTAAAATAATTCTTTTAACATAATACGCTCCTCTAAACAATATAGTGTATTATAAGCCTCAAAAGGACAATATCGGTAGGATATTTTTGTCGATTCATCAAATGCTCTATCAGACATAATACCAAATCCCATTGACGGCGATTTCTCCGTATTATTCTCCGACCAATGTCATTAACTTTTCATTTAATTTATCTCTGAGAGCATGCAGTTTCGGTATACCCTCTAATGCTTGTGCATCATGCGTATATTTTTTTAAATCACACAAATGAGCTGCTAATTCATGAATTTCTTCATGCAAGGTTTTAATAATCAAAAAATTAGGATCATTACTAAAGTTTTGACTCTTTTTAGAATTGAGCCATTCACCAAAACGGCACTCATCGGGATGAAGCTCAAACGGAATAGAATAACCGTCTTGCAGAAACTTCTCTACTTCATTAACCCATGCACTGTGCTCGACGGTAGCATAAAGAAGCCGTACTTCATCACGGCTGATACTTTTTCGATTAAGCCAAGAAAGATCAGGCTTCCATGATGATGCCCATGCCGGAAGTTCATCTGAGGGCATGGGGCGGGCGATTACATATCCTTGTGCCAGTTCACATCCAAGCTGCAACAACATTTTTCCGTGATCAAGCGTCTCTACACCCTCAGCAATGACCTCACGATGAAATGCCATCCCTAAACCCAAAACTCCCTCTAAAATCGCTAAATCATCAGGATCATAGAGCATATCACGTATAAAGGTTTGATCAATTTTGAGAAGAGAAACGGGCAGATGTTTGAGATACGTCAACGAAGAATAACCCGTACCAAAATCATCCAAAGCAAATTTTACCCCTATGGTTTTACACTCGCTCATAATCCTCGAAATTTTATTCATATCCTCGAGAGCACTGGTTTCGAGTACTTCGAGCTCAAGCATTGAGGGAGAGACATTGGGATGGGATCTTAAAATCAATTTTAAGCGGTCAAGAAAATCGCTTTCTTGTAATTGACGCGCGCTGATGTTGACACTGATTTTGATAGACAGACCCATGGATTGCCATATCTCTATTTGCTTGAGTGCCGTGGAAATAACCCATTCCCCCACATCGATTGCCAAGGAATGATCTTCAATCACCGGTAAAAATGCGATAGGAAGCAAGATCCCCTGCGTTGGATGCTGCCAACGAATCAGTGCCTCTACCCCGATAATCTCTCCCGTACACATATTGACCTTAGGCTGATAGTACAGGACAAACTGTTGCTCTTTAAGGGCGTGACGAATTTCCTCGATGTTTTCATGATGAACCCGAACACTGAAATCTTGTTGAGCATCAAAGAGATGAAAACGGTTTTTCCCCGCTTGTTTAGCTTGATAGATCGCTTGATCGGCTTGGCGTAACAGTTGATCGGCTTGCATCACATCTAACTGCGGATAAAAGGTCACTCCCAAACTGGCAGATACTTCAAGCACTGCATCACCATACACCATAGGCTGTGCTGCTGCACTGAGCAAACGAGTAAGAGTGGGTACGCTTGATTCGAAATCATCGAGATCCATCAATACGGCTACAAATTCATCGCCCCCTAATCGTGCGAGCGTATCTCCCTCCCGCAAAGAGAGCTTCATCTTTGAAGCAATCGCCATAAGCAGTTGATCTCCGGCTTCGTGTCCATAGTGATCATTAATCTCTTTGAAACCGTCCAAATCGAGATACGTAACCGCCAAATGCGCACCACGCCTTGATGTCTGTATCATCGCTTGTTCCAAACGATCGCTTAAAAGAACACGGTTGGCAAGACCGGTAAGCGCATCATAATGAGCAATATGTTCGAGATGCCTTTCATGTTCTTTGATCGTACTAATGTCTGAAAATAGCGCAACATAATTTTTGACATCACCATCTTCTTGGAAAATAGTACTAATGGTCAACAGTTCAGCATATATTTCACCGTTTTTACGACGGTTCCATACTTCGCCATACCAATGCCCTTTTTCTGTCAGGCTTTTCCACATATCACGATAAAAATCTTCCCCTTGCCGACCGGACTTTAGAATACTTGGTTTTTTCCCGATAACATCGTCTATACTGTATCCCGTTATACGGCTAAATGCGTTGTTGACATCGAGAATAGTCCCATCGTCCGACGTAATCAAAATCCCTTCACGAGAATGAGCAAAGACGTTTGCCGCAAGACGGATTTTAGATTCTGTATCTTTTCGTTCGGTGATATCTCGGGCATATCCCACCGTACCGCGCACCTCTCCATTTACTTCTACGGGTGATTTATAGGTCTCAAACCATCTTTGCTTCCCGTCTACTTCTATAAATTCTTCAACATTTTTACTTATCCCGCTTTGAATAACACTATCATCATCATTGCGATACAACTGCGCCAAATCAAGAGGCCAAACATCAAAGTCATTTTTTCCAATCAGCATATCAGGAGAAGCATATCCACACGCGTTAGCGAAAGGCTCATTTACTGCTAAATATCGTCCTTCAATATCTTTTAGCCACACTAAAAAAGGAAAATTATTCAGAACAGTACGTTGGTATTCTTCACGGATATGAAGCTTGTTTTCAAGCTCAGATTTTTCTATTTCCAGTGTCTTTTGTTGTCGTATTTCATACATCAGCTGCAAGGTATTCGTAGACAAGGTTTCATAAATCGATAAAATAAGATCGATCAGCGTTCGGGTAAAACCGCTCATGCTCTTCACGGCATGTTCTTTTGCAGTATCCATATCCAGTCCCTCTTGGAGAGCGAGGACTATGTACGCCATAAATCGATCCGTTTCGAGAATATGCGAAGCAAGCCATCGTGCTAAAAAGGATAATGTTTCTTCAGCGATTTCGATACTCGAACGTTCACTTTGCTCTGCTTTCAACCGTACTATGGTGTCAATAAATTCTTGATGCACCGTTATATGATCTTCTAGCATGTTCTCATTGGAAAAATATTTTTCCCAGATCGCTTCTTCTGTCTTGAAGTGATAAACCGTATAGTCCAAAAGTTCATCAAAAATTTGGTTAAGTTGGAAATCATCGGACTTAAAAGCAACCGCTCGTGCCAACTCATTGAGTAACTTAACAAGCCTATAATGCTGTTCATCTACCAATGAGAGACCGGTATTAAAATGATTGTCCCATGGAAAAATGTCGATTGATTCCACTAAATCCCTTTTGAACGATTTATCTATTATCATAATACTATTTTTTAGTTGAAAAGCATAAAGTGCCTTTCATCAATAAGCGATTCGGTTACGCCCTGTTTCTTTGGCTTGATAAAGTTTTTCATCGGAACGTTTCAAAAGCTCCTCGCATGTTTCATTCTTTTCTAAAATAGCAAGTCCAAAAGAGCAAGTTAGTGCTCCAACTTGTTCAAATTCTTCAGAATTAATTGCTTCTTTGAGGCTATTTGCCACACCAATTGCCTCCTCAAGACCTGTATCTGGAAGGAGAAGAACAAACTCTTCTCCACCCCAGCGGGCAAATATATCGCTGCTTCGAATCCGATTGCTCACAATCTGGACAATGCGTTTCAACACAACATCCCCGATGAGATGACCATACGTATCATTCACTTTTTTAAAGTGATCAATGTCAATAATGATAAGCGCCAACGCTTTATCCCCGCGTCGAGCCACACTGATCGCATGCGAATAGACCATGTTAAAATAGAGCCGATTAGCCGCACCCGTCAATGGATCGCTCATACTTTGCTGCTGCATGTTTGAAATATCATTAAATATAACAACATAACGGAGCATATCATTGAGATTTAAAACCGAAATTCTTACTTCAAAAATCGTGGTAACGCCACGAATGGTTATTTTTGCTTTGTGGATTTTGTCCGGATGCTCAAGCATGAACTCGGTCCAACGCTGATCATTACGCATCGGCATCAGATATTCATCCGTACCTCCCTCTTCAAAATATTCACAAACACACTGATGATCATGCTTGAATACTTCAAGTGACTCACAATGAAAGTATTGTAAAAATGCATCACTGGCGGCAATAAGAGACTTACCATCAGTGACGATAACGGGAGCAGGAACCGAATCGAGAATCATCTGAGAATAACGTTCTTGAAAACTCATTTTTGCGGTAACAAACGAATAAATCCGATCAACGATCACTCCCATGATGAAAATCAGAAGAAGCGCAATAAATCCTGAAGAAACGAATGTACTGCGCATATGAGCCGCAAAATCATCCGTAGGTCGTACAAACATAATCGCTCCGATAGAACGAGAACGGTACTCTTTGATGGGGAGGACATTGACCTCATACGCGTGATGATCGTAGGTTATAACATCATTTTGAAGTTTTGTATGATGACGCGCATAGTGTTCTAAAAAAGGTTCGTCAGAGGCAGCGATATCAACACCGACATCTTGACCAATCGTTACAGATTCTCCAAACTCACCAAAATGGCCTAAAATACTTTTATTGACAAAGAAAAAAGCATCATATCCCGTAAAACGGTGGATTTTATCCGTAAAATACGGGGTAGCAATACCAAACTCGATTAAACCGATGTAGATACCCTGATCAAAAACAGGGATGAGGACACGAAACGCCAAACCCTGACGCCCCTCCTCAAATCCTGAAACTTTTTGAGCATTTTCGTGGGCATGAGCCACCATCGGGCGTATAGCAGCAATATTATCTCCCGATATCTCCGGCAAATGAAGACGCAAGAGGGATTTACCGTTGGCTTGGTGAAATTGCATAACCACCAAAGAAGGATTTTCATGCTGCATCACGTCCCAGCGAGGTTTCATAAGCGCATACAAGGTATCGTAATCTCCATCACGAAATGCTTCCAAAATCCCAGGAGAACGGACATTGGCTTCCGCTCTGGATTGATAAAAATGGACAGTATCCTTGATGGTTTCGTTGTACGTTCGATGAACATGTTCGTACGCTTCACTCAATCGCCGTTCATTCTCTTTTTTTTCATGCATTAAACCGTAGGCAGTCATCGTCAAAACAACCGCAAAAATGAGCAGACTAAGGATAAAAATAATTTTAATTTTCAAAAAATTCATTCTGTCTCTTTACCTAGATTAAACTTTGATTAAACTTTTATGATAGGTTTCAAACGCCTCAAGACACAACGGACGGCTAAACCAATACCCCTGATACGCACGGCATCCCAACAAAGTCAAAGCATCCAGCTGTTCTTTGGTCTCAACTCCCTCAGCAATAACGCAAAGCCCCATACTCTCCGCCAGCGCAATGGTGGATTTACAAATAATCGCGTCATTGGAATCGACTAAAATATCGCGAACAAAGCTTTGATCGATTTTCAGCTGATCCAGAGGCAGCCGTTTGAGATATGAAAGCGATGAATATCCCGTTCCAAAATCATCCAGAGAAAATCGAACGCCATGCGATTTAAGACGATCCATCTTTTCGATCACCTCTTCTACATTTTCAACCAATAAACTCTCCGTGAGTTCCAGCTTCAAATACTTGCCATTTGCACCGCTCTCCTCCAATACCATCAAAACAGTCTCGACAAAATCGCTTTGGGAAAACTGACGGGCACTGACATTGACCGCAATGGTCAAATCCTCAAACGTCTCCTGCATACTCCACTGTGCAATTTGACTGCACGCACGTTTGAGTATCCATGTACCCAAAGGCAAGATAAGTCCTGTCTCTTCGGCAATAGGAATAAACTCAGCAGGTGAAACCACTCCACGCGCAGGATGGTTC
>JAGXHZ010000064.1 GCA_024635855.1 Sulfuricurvum sp. | reverse complement strand
CCTCATCAGGTGTCATCATGACGTTACGGGTGTTTATAGTGACATTAAACGACGTTTTTTCTTTGTTACTGTACGGTTTGATTGCGGTGATTTCATCAACGACAACTTTAGGGATAAAACCTCTTGAAACTACTTGACTCATTTTCACTCCTAATTTAAAAAAATTTCTTTGCTTTCGTGTTTCCTGATATTTAACGCCCAGGGAGTGAAAGCAAGCTGGGCGATTGGGCTTATAGACTCACAACATGGTGAGAAATGCCAATGGGTTAATGATTCCAAGGGCATAAATTTTTATTAAACCAATAGTATTGAGTTGAT
This sequence comes from Sulfuricurvum sp., assembly GCA_024635855.1. The sequence continues at coordinate 9,476 of JAGXHZ010000064.1, read as the reverse complement.
GGAAGACAAAAAGGTCGTTTCAAATGAAAGTCAATTTTGATATTGATAACTTTGTCAAATGTAGTTATAGAAACATGAGAGAATTTTTTTTTGAGTAAGACGTTTAAGAAATGGAGAAACAGTTTTAGTAACCATGTTTAGGACAGTTGTATAGATATTTTGAAGAATTTCGTTAAAATATACGTAATTGTCCGCGATGATCTCAATCAATCGGGGACGTAGGAGTGAAAGACCTGCGTTATCTTCTTTAGTCGATCTTCCGAGAGGTTTGGTTTGGCGAGTATTTTTGTTCATGGCTTTCACTCCAGTGACCGATATTCGTAATAATTTACGGTATTCGGATAGTATTAATGTATATTACACGATTATCGTTTTAATGTCAAGGTATTTTAACGATTTACGCAAGGAAATTATAAAAATGAATGAAAACCGTAAAATGTCCGAGTATATTGAACGAATATCGGAAGAAACAGGGAAGCCGAAATCGACTTTGAACGATTGGAAGAATAGTGAAAAGAATAGAAAGCTATTTGAAGCACTAGCAGACTACATAGAATTAAAAGAAAAAAAAGAAAAATATCATGAATTAAGTGATAAAGAATATCTAAAACAAGAAATTAATAAAGCTATCGACCGATTACCACAGTCAAAAGCAAAAAAGTTTTACCATTTAATCATGGCAGAACTGTCGGATTTCGAATAAAAATTTAATAACGGAGTGAAAGCCATGTGGAAGTTGATTATAGGATTATTGATTGTGGGAGCTGGAGCAAATGCAAATCAGGGAATAGAAAACGGTGTATACAAAGTCAGAAAAGATGATGGTCAAAATGTAAGACAATTCATTATGAGGAAAGATGGATACGTAAACATAACACCAATGCCAATGGGATGCCTTCATTCATTGAGTTTATTAGATGCAAATAACAGGGTAATAAGAAAATTTATGCAATATAGAGAAGACAACATGAATGAAAAAATACCCGCAGGAAAATATTACATACAAGTCATACCAGTGAACGACTGCACGATAAATGTCACGTTACCATTTTGAAGTAAAAAAATGGAACTTGTAATAATATATTTTGTAATTCCACTAGGATTAGTAATCTTTGCAATAGTGTATTCAAGCATTCACAAAACAGCAGGAGAAGGAAGAAAAAACTTTAATTTTCAAAAAACATACAATAATCAATATACGATGAACAATTACGATCATGACGATAAAAAAACAATTTTGAAAATGATTGGCTTTATTGGAGCAGTGATTTTGACTATTTTTATAATATCAAAACTATGGACATCTAACCCGATCATTGGAAAATGGCAAAGTGAAACAACTATGCCCTTTATGGGAAAAATGATAAATGAAATTGAATTTACGAAAGACAGAGAATATGGCATGGGAATGTCAAGCGAAGTCAAATATGAGATTGATGGAAATAAAATCATTGTTACTGATGGGCTAGGAATAGGTTTGGTTTATGAAATGATTGACAAAGACACAATGAAAAATAATATGCTAGGAATGGGAGAAACGATTTACAGAAGAATAAAATAGTAATCCGGAGGGGTGAAGAAATGATAGCGCGGGGGTGGTAAATCCCCGTTTTGACTAATGAAGAGCGGGCGCGAACGCCATCAAAATTAGAAACGCTATCAAAGTTAAGTGAAACAAAAAGGTAAACTCCTTTCAAGGGATACTACCCACTTCCACCCTCCATGCCAAAAAAATTGGCAAAAAAAAAGCGTAGACCCGAAAGCCTACGCTGTATCTCTCTATCCAATTACCAGTTAGAAAGAATCTACCTTTTGTTCACAAAGAAAGTATAGCAGAAAGATTGACAAAAAAAAAGGGCAATAGCTCAAAGACTATTACCCCCTCTCACCCAATCGGTTAACTAGTCCTATAAGGAATTTCCATCTAGTACAGTCTATACTAATGGCAGAAGAAGTATATCGAAAAGAGAGGATTATAAAAACACTTGGATTTTAATAGATGTCTGTAAACTTTTGATAATTTGACAAGGGTCGTCGGCGGAGCCTCCTCCCAACCCCTAAGAATAGGGGTTTACGGCTTAGTGCTCGTGCGTCGCTAAGGCGCTCCTTTCTCGCAAAAATCGCCGCCGTTTTAGTTTTGTTTTTTGGATTGGATTTATGTGCTGTTAAAGTTGATTTTCTGTAGATCAGACAGAGAGCTTAGCTCACCTATTCGGTTCGGTAGACTTAGAATCCTGCTACATCCATTTTTAGTCATTGAGAACGAAGGGTTAGTTTGCCTTTTGCTGCAAAGTGTTTAGCCCTCGAAAAATCTGTATGTGTTTGAGTAGTGCGTGAAGAGCTCAACGCTTCGCTTACTGGGGGAGACCCCAGCCCCCTAAATGCTAAAAATAGGGCTTATTAACAGTGGTATAATTCTTCAAATCCCCCCGTCCGCACCATCTTTTTTTCTTCAATAATTTCTCATTTTTTTTACTTCTTTTCTGAATAATCTTATTATTTCAATCCTATTGACACTTATGATAATGTATAATCCATCACTTTAGTTGAGGATATTTTATGTTGTTGAGCAATCTTGTTGTCTATAAAAATGATCGTTTGAGTATTGAAGCGTCATTAAGTGATGCGATTGAACGTATGGAACAAGAACGAGAGAGTCATATCGTATTGTTAGACGGTTCTATCGCTATGGGGATTTTGACCCTCAAAAATATTATAGAACTTTATGCGGCAGGGATACAGCGAGAGAGCAAGGCGATTGAGTTTGCTACTTATCCTATCATATCCATTCATGATGATCGACCTTTGGATATGGCGGTTGAAATGATGATCGATTATGAGATACGCCGCATTGTTTTGATCGATGAGAAAGATCATTATATCGGGACGCTTACGCAAAATGATATCCTTCGATACTATGAAAACAACCTCCAAACAACCACTGAAATATCGCAGTGTTTACACGGGCGAAACCGTGCAATAGCGATAAATGTAAATGCAACGATCGAAGAAGCGATTCATCTCATGCGGTATGAGCATCGCGATGTATTACTGGTGATGGACGAGACTAAAGCGTTAGGCGTTGTGACCGAGAAAGATATTTTAGGATTTGTGTATCAAAATCTTCCAAGCAGTGAGTTGATTTCAACGTGTATGTATACGTCCATTATCAGTGTTGGGGCGGATGAGAAGATACGCAAAGCTGTTGAAATGATGAGAGAGAAAAAAATTCATCATTTAGTCGTCCACTGGGAAAACGACCTTTATATTTTGAATGAAAAAAATTTGCTATTAAGTTATACCACGACACTTGAGGTGACGCTTGAAGCGAAGCTTCGTGATGCACGGGCGACGTACAATCTTTTGGGGATTGCTTTTTGCGAGATAGTTGATTTGGGAGAGATGCAAATCATCAAATGGCTAAATGCTGAGGCGATGTTGACGTTTCAGGTCAAAATAGACGATAATGTATCACGAATGCTCGGAGCAGAAAATTGGAATCGTATTATGGATTCGTTTAGAGTAAATCGAGGAGTTGAACATGAACGAATCGAGGTGAATGGGCGGGTTTATGAGTTAACACTGATGGAAGCTGAGGTGAATTGCAAATCTATCTTGAAACTTTTTTTGAATGATGTTAGTGATTTGGTACGGCTTAGTGAAGAACTTTCTCTGTCATTGACGCACACGATAGAGCTGGAAAAAGAAAAAAGCAGACTCTATTTGGATGTTACATCGGTGATATGTCTGGCGTTGGATTGGGAGGGGACGATAGTACTTCTAAATCCCAAGGGATGTGAGATATTAGGGGTAACAAAAGAGGAAGCCATCGGAAAAAATTGGTTCACTACTTTTGTGGCGAAGGAGCATCTCTTAGAAACCAAAACATTTTTTACCTCCATCATAGAGGGGAAAAAAGAGATGGTAGAATACTATGAAAATGCGGTCTGTACGGCTAGTGGCGAAATGCGCATGATTGCATGGCACAATGCACTGCTACGAGATCCTAACGGAGTCATTACCGGAACTTTTTCATCCGGTGAAGACATTACCAAAATTCAAGAGTCCGAGAAAGAGCTTGAGCGTTTGGCGCATTATGATGTGCTTACCAATTTACCAAATCGACTTTTATTGAGTGCAAGACTTGAGCACTCTATAGTGCGAGCACAGCGTGAAAAAACAAAGTTGATTGTGTTATATGCGGACATTGATAATTTTAAAGACATTAATGAATCGTATGGGTACAGCATAGGGGATTTTGTTATTAAACAAGTAGCGTCCAAGATGGGTGCGCTGATTCGTAATGAAGACACGATTAGTCGAATAGGCGGAGATGAGTTTGTGATTCTTCTTGAAGAGATTCAAGAGGTAAGAGAATGTGAACGGACTCTACAGCAGATTATGGAGCTTTTTAATACACCGATTGAGACATCTGAGGGGGCTTTAAAGCTCAGCGTTAGCATTGGCATCACCCTTTATCCTGACGATGGAGAAAGCGGCGAAACCTTATTGAAAAATGCAGATATCGCATTACGTCGAGCAAAAGAGGTTGGGGAGAGTAATTATTGCTTTTTTACTCAGGAGATGAGCGTACGGTTGTTAGAGCGGGTATTGATGGAGCGGGAGCTTCGACGTGCCATAGAAGATAAAGAGTTTGTTGTCTATTATCAGCCTCAAGTGAATCTATTAACCGGTGCACTTATCGGAGCAGAGGCGCTGGTACGTTGGCAACATCCTACAATGGGGATCGTCCGTCCGGATGTATTTATACCACTTGCGGAGAGCAATAATCTTATTGTCCCCATCGGGGAAGAGGTACTGTTACAATCGTGTAAAGCCATAAAAAAATGGAAAGAATTAGGACTGTTTCTGGGAAGAATATCCGTCAATGTATCCGGAAAACAGTTTGAACGTTCGAATGCAGTTGAAACGATTCGTCGAATCATTCATGAGAGTGAACTTGAGCCTCAATATGTTGAATTAGAGATTACAGAAAGTGTGTTAATGGGAAATCCCAGTGTACTGGGGGAGAAGCTCATTGCACTAAAAGCGTTAGGAATAGAGATTGCGATTGATGATTTTGGTACAGGTTATTCCAGTTTGAGTTATCTCAAAGCTTTTCCTATCGATAAACTCAAAATCGATCAATCGTTTGTTCGCGAGCTTCCTCATAGTGAGCGAGACAGCGCGATTGTCAAAGCCATTATTGCTATGGCAGATGCTCTTGGGTTTAAAACCATAGCAGAAGGAATTGAGGAAGAAGCTCAGGCAAACTTTTTAAAAGAGTTTGGATGCATGCAAGGGCAGGGTTATATGTACGCCCGCCCGCTTGATGAAAAAGCGTTCGAACTATTTTTGATACGTCATAAGAGTTCTCTCTCATAATGACGTCGTAGCCATGCATCCAGAGGGTACATGATACGATAAAGTATCGGAACGATGAACAATGCAAGCAGTGTTGAGCTGATAAGTCCTCCGATGATGGCAATTGCCATAGGGGCATTGCTTTCATGACCTGCGCCCCCCGCAAGGGCGAGGGGAAGCATGGCAAAGATCATGGCGAATGTGGTCATGAGAATAGGGCGCAGCCGTTTTTCGCCCGCTTCTAAAAGGGCTTCATTGACCGGTTTTCCATTTTTGATCGCAGTATTGGCAAAATCGACGACTAAAATGGCATTTTTACCTACCATCCCCAGTAACAAAATAATCCCGATCATGACAAAGATACTAAAAGGGTTCCCAGTGAGATACAGCGCAAGGATAACACCCGTAAAACTCAGCGGCATAGCAACCATGATTATAAGAGGCTGAATAAGTGATTCATAGAGCGCGGCGAGGATGAGATAGATCAAAATGACTGCCAAGCCTACCGTAAATCCAAAAGCCGAAATCGTCTCTTGCATCCGTTCAATGTCTCCTGTATAGCGATAGTGATAGCCTTCACCTAATAGGGCAGGAAGTTTCGAATCGATCATTGTGACGATGGAATCCAACGGTGCACCGTCAAGGTTTGAAGTGACTAAAATTTTGCGCTCACGATCAAAGCGGTTGATGGATGCCGTTCCTTGAGTTGTTTCAAGATTAACCAGACCGTCAAGCGAGATCAATTCCCCTGTGGCGCTTGGGATTTGTATCTTTTTGAGATCATCGACGGTTCTGCGGTATTGATCCGCATTTCGAAGTGTTATATCAAATTGGCGACCTTCCTGCTCAAAATTTGAGATGGCGCTGTCGCTGGAATAGGAGGCATTAATGGCATTGGAAATCGCCTGAGCGGTAATACCAAGGCGCTGAGCGCTTTCTCGATTAATGGTGATACGAACTTCCGGTTTTCCCGGTTCAAAATCGCTGTCATTGTCGGTTGTTCCATTGCTCTCTTTTAGTAATTTCATCAATGCAGCCGATTTGGTTTCCAGAACTTTGAGATCTGCTCCCGTGAGGACGACTTGGATCGGAGCATTGCTCTCGCCCGTATCGATAGGGGGGACATCTTCGACGCTGATGATGAGATGGGAATAGGCTTTGAATGTGTCGCGATACGATGCGATAATAGCTTCAAGCCCTTCGCGTTGTTCAACCGGAAGCAGTTTGGCGTAGAGCATCGCTTTGTGGGCTTCTTTCGCCGGATTGTAGCCGATTGTTAAGACGACTGTCTCGATTCGTTTGTCTTTTTGCAACGTGCTTACCAGCGGTGCCATCTCTTTTTTCATGGCTTCGAGTGATATGCCTACCGGAGCTTTGACCATGACACGCATTTCAGACATGTCTTCCATCGGGACAAAGGTTCCTCCTACTTTTCCTGCGAGAGAAAAAGAAAAAAGTAGCACCGCAAGGACAACGATGAGTGTTGTGATTTTGAAGCGGATAAAAAAGGCTAAAAGTTTTCGGTAGAACTGATCTACTTTTTGGAACATCGGTTCGGTTTTTTCCCAAAAAGCATTTTCTTTACCGCTGAGAAGCCGTGCCCCTAGTGTGGGGATAAACATGATGGCGACAAAATAGGAAATAAGAACTCCCGATGCTACGGTCATGGCAAACGAGTTAAAGAATTTCCCGACAATGCCCCCCATAAAAGCTACTGGGACGAACACCGCAAGCAGCATCGCCGAAATCGCCAAAACTGAAAAAGCGACCTCTTTTACCCCTTCAAAAGAGGCTTGGAACGGCTCTATCCCTGACTCCATTTTTTTAGAAATATTTTCGATGATGACGATTGCATCATCGATAAAAATCCCAATAGCAAGGGTCAAACCAATGAGAGTAAGCCGGTTTAGATCATAGCCCAGTGCATCTATGAGGGCAAAGGTTCCAATGATCGAGGTAGGAATAGCAAGAGCGGAGATGAGGGTTGCCGTGAGATTACGCAAAAAGAAAAAGACGATGAGGACCGCTAAAAATGCACCGAAGAGGAGGTCAAATTTGACGTTATCGATATTGACGAGAATTTTATTGGATTGATCTTCGACGAGTTGTAATGTATGGTTTTTGGATGCTAATACAACCAGTTCGGGCATCACTTTTTTGACCCCTTTGATCACTTCTAAATCATTGGCACCCGATATTTTTTGTACTTCCAGCAGTACACCTTCTGACCCATTGTACGCGGAGTAGCTTTTTGCATCTTTGAGGCCGTCTTCGACGCGGGCAACATCTTCCAATCGCAGTCCAGGAGAAATGAGGAGCTTTTTCAGATCATCGATACTTGTGGCATCACTACGGGTTTTAAGAACCAATTCATTCTTATGGGAAATAAGTTTTCCACCGCCTGAGCGAACATTTTCGCGTGCAATAAGACGTTGGAGCTCAGCAGAGGAAAGTCCGTATTTGTTGAGGAGGAATGGGTCGGTAAAGATACGGATTTCACGATCACGATACCCTACAATCTTAATATTGGCAACACCTTCAATGCGTTGTAGCTTCGGTTTGATTTTTTCATCGGCTAAACGCATCAAAGCAACCGTATCCCCTGTTTTGGTACTCACAAACAATTTGATGGACGCAGCACCGGAAACACTCACTTTTTGGACAATAGGAGATTCAATATCACTGTCAAGATTGATGGTTCCTACTTTGTCACGAACATCATTGGCTGCCTCTTCGATGTCTTTGGTGAGCTCAAACTGAACGGTAACAACGCTTAAGCCTTCGTAGCTTGTGGAGATCAACTTGTCGATTCCATCGATTCCGGAAACGGCTTCTTCGATTTTATCGGTGACTTTGGACTCTACGGTTTCGGGATCGGCACCCGGATACGAGGTTTGTATTGTGACAATCGGAAAATCGATATTCGGAAAGAGGGCAACAGGCATAGCACGAAAAGAAATAAGACCAAAAACGATAAAGCTCATCACGAGCATTAACGTCGTTATGGGGCGGTTGATGGCAAATTTATACATAATTATTTTCCAAGGATATAGGCTTCACCAAAAAGTCCGGGAGCAATTTTGGAGGCGAGTACTTCGGCGGTTGCTTTACGAGTCTTTGGATCGATTGTCGGATAGAGTTTGGTGATACGTCCGTTACGCCATTGGTTTTCTCCGTCAATACGATAGCGGACGGCAGACCCTTTTTTCACACGGGAGAGATATTTTTCATCGAACCGAACCAAAAGCTTGACATCAGGGGAGCTGATGAGTTTAAACAGAGGCATCGATCCGCCATCTACGCCATCTCCAAGTTCGATGTTACGCTCAGAAATAACACCGCTAAACGGAGCACGAAGACGTGTTTTCTCAACAAGGGTGCTTTGGTAGCGTAGCTGTGCCTTAGCTTCCCCAAGTGCTGCCGAAGATTTTCGATATAGGAGAGTATTTTGATCCATAAGTTCAGCGTCAATCACGCTTTCGACTTTTTTATAGCGATCGTAGGTTTGTTTTGCAAACTGCTCTTCGATTTGTGCTTTCTTAAGACTCTCTTTGGCTAAATCAACGCTTGCTGTGAGATTGTCATTGTCGATTTCGAGGAGAATATCCCCTTTTTTGACACGGCTTCCGACATCGACACGCAGTATTTTGACAACGCCTGAGGTCGTGAGTGCCAAATTGGCTTCTTTAACGGAAATAACATCAAACGTTGCGTAAATCTCTTCACCCATCAAGGAGGTGATAAGGAGGAAAAAAGAGAACAGATATTTCATTGTACAAACTCCTTGGGGTCTAATCCCGCATAATAGTAATAGGTCGCATAGGCATAGTTGAGAGAACGTTTGGCGCGGCTGAGCTGATTGGTTGAATTCGTAAGAGAACGAAGGGCATCGAGGTAAGTGACGTAATCGACAATGCGTGCTTCGTATTTTTGTTTGACGGCATCAAAGGTTTTTTGGGAAGCGTCAAAAGAGCTTTGAGCCGCTGTGATAAGAGCGTGAGAACGGACAATATACCGTTGCGCCATTGCGAGGTTCGCTGCTGATTCTTTGAACGCGTAGGCGAGGTCGTTGGTTTGTGCATTGGATTGAGCGATTAGAGCTTGCTTGGTGG
>JAGXHZ010000063.1 GCA_024635855.1 Sulfuricurvum sp. | reverse complement strand
GAGCAAGGCTCAGCTGCTATTAAAATTCAACTTGGTGCTAAACTGACCAAAGGTTTGGGTGCAGGGATGAAACCTGAAGTAGGCAAAGAGTCTGCAATTGAGAGTTACGAAGACCTTCGTCGTGCCCTTGATGGTGCAGACATTGTTTTTGTTGCTGCTGGCTTAGGCGGCGGAACAGGTACGGGTGCTGCTCCTATCATTGCTAAAATTGCTAAAGAGTGTGGGGCATTGACCATCGCTGTCGTCACTAAACCTTTTTCGTTTGAAGGGCGTAAACGTCTTAAGCTTGCTGAAGAGGGTCTTGAAGAACTCAAGAATGAATCCGATTCGATTGTTGTTATCCCTAATGATAAACTTCTTTCAATCATTGACCCAAAAATGGGGATCAAAGAGAGCTTCAAAATCGTTGACAGTGTACTTGCTCGTGCTGTTAGCGGTACTTCGGGTGTGATCTTGGCAAGCGGTGAAGACGATATCAACCTTGACTTCGCAGACTTACAAACCGTTATGAGTCATCGCGGATTGGCTCTCATGGGTGTGGGCGAATACAAAGGTGACAATGCAGCGAACGAAGCGATTAAAAATGCTATCGAATCTCCATTGCTTGATAACATGTCAATTAACGGCGCATTGGGTGTTTTGGTTCACTTCAATATGCATCCTGAATATCCATTTATGGAAATCAGCTCAGCAATGGAAATCGTACAAAAAAGCGTTGATGACAGTGCCGAAGTTATTTTTGGAACAACTACAAATAAAGATCTTCCTATTGATTTTATTCGTATCACTCTTGTCGCTACCGGCTTTGAAAAAAGAGCTTCTCAAGGTATAAATAACAGCGAGTTTGAAAATAAAGACATTGTGGTTAAACCACGCGTCGTTGTTCGTGCCGCTATGGTATCCAATGGCGATTACAGTGAAGATTTCTTGGATGTTCCGACGTTTATGCGTCAACAAAAAGATTAAATACCAATGCTACGCATTAAAACGAATACATCCGTTTTAATGGCAGAGACAAATGTCCCTGCACCCCCTAAAGTTTAATATGATTTCTTTTGACACACTCATAAAGGCCAAAACGCTCCTTGGCCTGAGTGACAAAGCTACCCTCTCCGAGATTAAAACCCGCTACAAAACAATGATGAAACAATGGCACCCCGACAAACACACCGATGATCCCAAAACCGCCCATGATATGAGTACGCAAATCAATGAAGCTTATGCCACTGTACTTGAATATTGCTCAACCTATGAATACAATTTTGACGAAGAGTTTTTACAGAATAAAACCCTCACTCCTCAAGAGTGGTGGACAAAGAAGTTTGGGGGGAGATAGGCTCTTGAAGTGCGGTTTGGCGTTAGCATCAATGAAAGGCTATGGGTCCATCTGAGCGGGCATTTATAAACTGCTGAACAACTGCATTTTGTGAATTTTTAAAATACTCTTTGTTTCCGGAATCTACGATAACTCCTTCAAAAAGCATCGCATAGTTATCCCCTGCTTTGAAACTCTCTGCAATGTCGTGGCTAATGAGTACCGAAGTCATCCCCATCTCATCACGTAGTCTGCAAATCATCTGTGTGATAAAATCACTGGTGACGGGATCAAGTCCCGATGTCGGTTCATCGTACAAAATGACCTCCGGTTCCAATGCTAAAGTACGTGCCAATCCAACACGTTTGCGCATCCCGCCACTGAGTTCTTCCGGGTAAAGAGATTTAACGATTAAAGGGTCAAGTCCTACCATAGTGAGTTTTTCATCAATTTTATAGTTGAGTTCTTTTGGCGTTAACTTTTGATGTTCCACCATCGGGAATGCAACATTATCACCGATATTCATACTGTCAAACAATGCACCGCTTTGAAAAAGAAACCCGATTTTTTTACGAATTTCACGCAATGCTGTCTCATCAGCCTTATCAATATTTATCCCTTTATAGCTTATCGTTCCGCTATCAGGTTTGAGCAATCCAACCATGTGTTTGATAATCGTCGATTTTCCGCCACCGGAAACGCCAAAAATAACCGTTGTTTTACCCGCTTCGATTTCAAGATTGACACCTCGAAGAATTTCCCGTTTTCCGAAGCTTTTAGTGACATTTTCAAAACGTATCATCGTTTAGCCACCATCAAATAAGTGCGACGGGCAAAAAGTACGATTAACATTAAAAGCAAGATTTTAAAATCAATTTCACTCGCTTTATGCAGAGACTCAAACGATGCATCTATAGCACTTTCACCGCGTGATTGATACTCTAAGATTTTAGGAACGTACACGGCAGCAAAAAGCAAAAGAGTACTGATCACACCCAACGCACTTAAAATGGAAATTTTATCAATCTGCATTACTTTGTATCGGGATACTTCATAAACCGCGATAACAGCTGTCATAAAATACGCCCAATAACTAAATCGGCGAAAGATTTCTCCCATAATCTTTCCCTCTTCATAACGTGAGAGAAGCGGTACACTCAAATAAAGTTCAGAGTGAAAGACAACAGCGGCAACGAGTGCACCTAAAGTAAAGACGGCTCCTGCTGTTATTGCAAGGGTGAAAAGATAAAAAATATCGATAAAAGTTTTTTTATTACTCATTTTGTTCCTTTTATACGCTCAGGGAATAAAATCCCCTAAGCTACGTTAACACTAGGTTCTCTTCGGCAGAGTGCCCTCGCGCATTTTTGCGCTCTTTAAATTCTTAAATTTTTAAAATAAATCCTCGATCAAATGAGGCTAAATCCTTATAAAAGTCCAACGATTGTACCGCAAAAGATTTGAGATATTCCTGCACTTTTAGGCGCTGGTCATAGCCCATCTCGCAAACGAATAGAGGAATGGATCGCGCATACACTTCATCTAAAAGCCTCTGTATGATTTCATCGCCCACACTGCCGCCAAAAAGAGCGTTTTGAGGTTCATACGACAGGTTGGATTCCAAAGAGGCATCATCGGCGATATAAGGGGGATTGGAAACAAGCAGATCAATTTTTTCACTCACGCACGCAAGCAAATCACCCTCACGCAGTTCAATCCGATCTTCCAATCCAAAGGCTTGAATGTTACGACGCGCAACACTTAGAGCACGAGGTGAGATATCGACGGCAATACAATGAGCATTGGGAAAATGAAGGGCTAGAAGTATTGAGATAATACCGCTGCCTACTCCCACTTCCACAATCGTGATTTTTTCATCTTTATTCACCAAAGAGAGAACTTCATCGATCAGATGTTCGGTTTCAGGTCGGGGAATAAGTGCTCCCTCATCAATGTAAAATTCACGGCTATAAAAACTGACACGATTCGTTAAATATTCAAGCGGAACGTTACGTGAGCGCTTTTCTATCCACTCTGACAATCTTGGATTACCGACGTCGATTATCTCATCTTGATGGGTAATAAAATAGAGCTGATTGCACTCCAAGTACGCCATAAGCAAAAGCTCTGCTTCACGTCTTGGAAACTCAACAACTCCTTCTAATGCGATTGTAACATCTGCATGAAGTTCCTTTAGAGTACTGGACATGGATCAGGAAAACCTTCCGAAGACTCCACTCGAATATCCGCACCCAATGCGCGAAGACGGTCGATAACCGGCGGATGCGTTGTGTGAAAAAAGCGATAAACCGGATGCGATAACGGAAAGCTTTTATTCTCCGTCACCAGTTTTTTGAGCGCATTGACCAAATGTTCTGCTCCGCCTAATTCTGCTCCGGTACGGTCTGCTTCATATTCATTATGACGACTCATCATCCCCATCAACGGCATAATCACAAAGCTCACCATAGGGAGAATAAGGATAAATACCATCATAATAACGTGCGGAGATTTTGCAACGCCAAGCTCAAGATAGAGACTATCAGGGAGATTGCCAAATAAAGCAAACATACCAAACAGCATTGCTCCCACCATCGCGATATTTTTGTATAAATCACCGTGTGCAAAATGTCCCAACTCATGCCCTAAAACAGCAACCAGCTCAGAGGGGGAAAGTTTTTCAATCAGGGTATCAAACAAGACAACCCGTTTTGCTTTACCTAAGCCGCCGAAATAGGCATTAAGGCGTGCATCCCGCTTACTGGCATCACTCACAAACACGCCGCTGCTTACGAAACCTGTTTTTCTCATCAACTCTTCGATTTTTTCCCGAAGTTCGCTATTTTTCAATGGAGTCACTTTGTCAAAGAAAAGAGCTCGAATGGTCGGAAAAAACATATTTAACGCAATTACCACCGCAAAAATAAACGAAAAACTCCACAACCACCATAACGCACTAGAGGTTATAATCATTGAAATAATCCACACAATAACGCTTCCGATAACGATGGTTAGTACCGTGCCGATGAGTGTGTCTTTGACAAATTGCGCCGTAGAAGAGCGGTTAAATCCGTATTGTGCATCGATCTTGAATTTGGCGATCCATCCCAAAGGAAGCATAACCAATGAATTAATCAACAGCATTCCAATGACCGCTGCAATCGGCTGCACAACGGCACTTTCTGCCATTAACTGCGTATCCAGCCAATAAATCATCCCCATCATCCAAACCAAAAAGAGTCCGTACTCTACAAACGCTTCAATCATAGAGAGTTTTTCTTTGGCAACGGCATAATTACCGGCATCCAAATACGCCTGTTCTCCCATCAAAACCGCACCTTTGCGTTTCATCTGATTGATATAACCTATCTGCATCACACTGACATAAAGACGGATGAGAATGTACACGCTATAGAGTACGATAATGGTAGAGATCATTTAAAACCTTATGCTAAAAGTGACGAATTTTACCATTATTTGACTGGCACTTTGCCAATAGCATCGTGAACGGGTATGGCGTCATTTGCTTCACCGTAATACATCCTCGCTGCAACAAATATGGCACCAATCAACAAACCGCTTAGGATGACAATCCAAACAATACGTTTTTTGGGTCCTTTTAAGGTGTCGTAATCCTCGATTGAACTGAGTGTTGGTTCATTGTCTTTCATGGGTAGCTCCTCAAATTTTTAATATATTAACCATCTTATCCTATAAACGGTTAACAATCTTTTCTTAATTTGACGTTTTAAGTTTATTTATTTGATTGTTTTTACGTCGTTCTACCACTTCCCCTCTAAGGAAAGGAGAATTACCGGAGTGGATCTTTCTTTATCGATTTGGATTGTTCCCGCGTTGTAGTCATTGGAAACGGTTTCAATCGTTGCATGGGTGATATTTTTCAGATTCAGAGACAATTTAAAGGTATCGTTCAATCGTTTTATCGCGTAAAAGTCGAGTGTACCGTATCCTTTTTGGGATTCTGCAAAACCATTTATGTCTCTGGTGTCATCGTATCCGCTAACATATCGATATGCTCCTCCATACGTCAGACGATAGGATGGAATCGTGTGATCCAAACCGAGATTATAGACATAATCGTTGGTCCCTTTAATAGAATAGGTCGCATTGGTCGCGCTGTTGGTGAGTGAAGAGTTTTGAAAAGTTGCGTTTGCAAACATTCCTAATCCTTCTACATACCGGCTAAGAGATTTTTTAAGCTCCAGTTCAATACCCCAAAGTCCGCCATTACCACTGTTGTAAGGACGCTCTTCATAACGTAATGCAGTTGGATTGTAGGTCGTCATTTTTTCGATCTTATCCGTGAGACTGCGATAAAATCCGCCGATACTCACGACCCCTTTATCCTCAAAAAAGTGCTCACCTCGAAGCTCATAGCTTAGTGCCTCTTCTTCTTTTAAATCTGGATTTCCAATAATATCGGGATGGGTGAGATCATTTTGTTCCAAAGAACTGTCAACACTTGATGAGAGTTCATTTAAACGGGGAAGCTTAACGGTTTTGGCAATACTTGCTCGCACGTTATCATTGGGAGTAATCTTGTACAGAAGATGAAGTGAGGGAGCGAAATACCCAATGCTTGCAGTTGTGCCATAATCACGATGCAGTGTTTCGTAACGTAATCCCGGAGTCATCACCATGTTTTCACCGAAGGTCACCTCATCTTGAAGATAAAGCGAACCTTTGTTTTCACTCATAGAGGTACTGACATAAGGGCGTGTGATGTCTGTACTTGTCACTTCATCGTGTTGGGATGAGTGTTTGAGCTCAAATCCTGTTTTTATGAAATGGTTATCCAACGCAACCGAATAGCTCCCCTGCGTCCCTAAAACACGATAGTTATTATCGTCATTTTGTTCATTTACAGTTGCTGTTTGAGATGTTATGCTCTTGCTTTCTTGCATATTTTGATGATATTTTAGTTTCCATTCGACCAACTCTGTACTGGAAATATTATGATTTCCCGATAATTTTGCCCATACCATCATCCCCTCACCGCTGTCATCTCCATGAATAATTCGATCGGGAGTTATAGCGCCGTCGGTAGTGCGGGTATCCAATGTTGTTTTATCGTAATCATTGACATTGACTGCACCGTCGAAAGTGTATTTATTTTTAGGTGACGTAGAATAAATCAGTTTTGTATTTAATGAAAGCGAGCGATAACGGGCATCGTAGGCACTCGTTTCATCACTGTACGAGGTTGGGGCATTTGTGTGCGTTAGGACTTTATCCGCTTGAGAGTTATCGGAGATAGTTGTATTGATCAAATACGAAAGATGTCCCGATTTTCCCTCTTGCTGTGCGAATAATGACCCCATAGGCTGATCGCTGTATGCTCCTGCTGTAATTTTAACTCGGCTTAACCCTTGGGACTTAGGCTTTTTGAGGACAATGTTGACAATACCCCCCATCGATTCTGCCGTATATTCCGCTGAACCGTTCGTCATTACTTCGATCCGCTCAATCATATCGGGAGAGATTTGCTCCAACGGATTTCCCCGTTTGGAACCGGAAGTTTGCTCACCGTCGATCATGACAACGGTATACCCTTTTCCCGGAGCTCCTTTTTTCCCTTTTCCATCGGAGAGTGTTACACCTGGCGTTCGCTTCAATACTTCAAGAGCATTCATATCACCGTATTGCGTGAGTTCCGTACCCGTAATAATACGTTTTGCAATAGAGCTCTCTTTTCGCTCTTCGATCATTGAAATATTCTCTTGAACCTCGATTTTTTCCATCTGAACAATCTCTTGTGCGCAGGCAAGCGACAATGTGAAAGTAAGAAGAAGTGGGATACGATTCATGCTGGTTCCTTTTGTTTTAAACACTATCTAAAATGATAATTTTTTATTTTGTTTTGCAATTATAGTGATTTAACATTACAGATAAAAAACTTAGTAATTTAAGTGACAGTGGAAATCTATTTTTAATATATATACGTCTCTATTTTAAAAAGTGAAGATTGAATACATGACCCCTATTCTCGATAAGTGATTTATCTCCATCACTTCCTGCTATTGACAACATCGTCAATTAGCAGTACAATTTTACTGTTACCAAAAGGAAGACGCGGTGAATCTCTCGGCCGTACCGCCTTTAATTAGGAACGGGTCTTAGAAGGAGATTGAGAGTCCTTCGCCTTTTGGCTTCACAAACTCCCAAAAATCAAAGTAGCTTCATTCTTTTCTACTTTTTTCTTCAATCGTTTCAAGTCAAAATCACTTGTTTTTCTAAACGACGTTAAAAAAATCGTTTCTCCTGATGCCGTTGCTTTTAGAACAAAATAGTATTTATTCTCTTCAATATGGACGATTCCAACTGTTTTTTCGCCATCTTGTAAAATAATATGGTGATTGAAAATGATATAAGAGAGCCTTTTATAATCAATACTATCTAAATCTTCATGATGATTCAGATTTTTCATCAAACTAGCTTCACTTATCACAACATAGGAAACTTTAGCATTGATCGCATCAACTATGATCTGATCTATCGCTCCAATTATGAAATGTCCATCATCATCTTTTGGCAATGTATGAAAGTAATTAATAATTTCTGTATTCATTTGTTTTGGCATTATAGCTATAGCCAAATTAAAATCTATATTTCCACTCAAATTCTTATAATAAGGGGTCACTTTCCCGTCATACCGAACTAGATTCGGTATCCACGCTCTTAGTGTTTATGGATTCAGCGTCGTAGCACGGAATGAGAATGGAAATTTATTTTTGATTTTTTAAAAGTGAAGATTGAATACATTACCCCCTATTTTCACCATTTTCGATAGTCATTTAAACTGCTATTTTTGTTAACTCTTTTGGAATTAATTTATAACTTACAGTATCAAGT
>JAGXHZ010000062.1 GCA_024635855.1 Sulfuricurvum sp. | reverse complement strand
GCCGGATGGCGGTGAATGCTATTCCGCAAGATATGGATTTCTTCGTTCTGCCGCACAATGTTGCAGGTCTGTGAATCAGGCGACGACAACGCCACGCATCCAATCGGATGTGCGGCGCTTGCCGGAACTCCTCATAATATTAATCGTGAAATGACCGCTAAAACACTGGGGTTTAACTCGGTCAGCGTGAATTGTCTTGATACCGTGAGCGACCGTGATTTTGCCCTTGAAATTCTTTTTAATATTTCAACGTTGATGATGCACATCTCGCGTATTTCTGAAGAGATCATACTCTGGTCGAGTTATGAGTTTCGTTTTGTGGAACTTTCGGATGAGTACTCAACGGGTTCATCCATCATGCCACAAAAGAAAAATCCGGATGTCCCTGAACTTTTAAGAGGTAAAACGGGTCGTGTGTATGGAAATCTTATGGGACTTCTGACAGTGATGAAGGGGCTTCCTCTCGCGTACAATAAAGATACCCAAGAAGACAAAGAAGGGGTTTTTGACAGCATTGAAACGATCGAAATGTCTCTTGAAATTTTAGGTGAAGCACTTAAAACCATGACGATAAAGCCTGAAAATATGGCGCGCGCTTGTAAGCTTGGTCATTTGAGTGCAACGGATTTGGCGGATTATTTGGTTGAACATTGCGGTGTACCGTTTCGCGAAGCTCACTTTATTACAGGACGTGCAGTGGCGCGTGCCGAAGTGTTAAACATTGATCTAAGTGAAATTGATTTTAAAGAGCTGCATGCGATTGATGACCGAATCAAAGAGGATGTGACACGCTACTTGAGCATTGAACATTCTATGAATGCACGAACTTCACAAGGCGGAACGGCGGAAGTCCGTACGCTGGAACAAATCATCTATTTTGATAATTATTTAAAGGACGCAAAACTATGAAAATAACCGTTTCCCATCAAGAAGCAATGCGCTTTGAGGCAAAAACTGAAAAAAGCAGTTTTATCATTGATTGTCCCCAGATCTCTCCGATCGAGTATTTTTTAAGCGGAATCATCGCGTGCAGTGCAACCGATGTTGTGATGCTGCCAAAACAACAAGGATTTGAAGTAACCAATCTTCAAGTTGAGGGCGAAGCAGTTCGAAATGAATCTGCACCGAAAAAGTTCAATACCTTGCACCTAGAATACCGTTTTGATTCCAATGCGGATGATACGTTAGCTGCACGTTGGGTCATGGCAAGCTTAGAGACATATTGTTCGACGATTAATACGATACGCGACAGTACAGCGATTACCTATACGATTATCCATAATGGCAATATGATTCGAGAGAATGAGACGATGATCAGCGGGGGAGGAAGTGCCGTAGATTTCGGCTCCCTCCAAGGATGTAATGCGTAAGGATTAAAAAAAGTCTTTGGGATCAGCATCCGCAAAATGTCCCCATTTGAGTTTCGCACCGCCTAGGATATGAAAGTGTAGGTGTCCCACTTCTTGTCCTCCGTCTTCACCGATGTTGCTAATGATACGGTAACCGCTTTGGTCGATTCCCAGATCTTTGGCAACATCTTGCATAAAACTTCCCATTTTTCCCATTAATTCCGCTGGAATATCATTGAAACTATCATAATGTTTTTTTGGAATAACCAATACATGGACGGGAGCTTTGGGATTAATATCATGAAATGCAAAAAAGTTTTCATCTTCTTTGACACTATTGGATGGAATTTCTCGGTTGACAATTTTACAAAACAGACACATTTTAAACCTCTTTTTTTGTCATATTGTAGCACACAGCTTTCACCTTGAAGCTTATTGTAAAAGAGATTTCACTACAATTACCTAACTATAACGAATGATAAGGATGAGAACTTTGCAAGAGTGGATTAATGCTATAAAATCAGCCGATACAATTGATAAAATTGAAGAAATTCGTATTGCAGTTTTTGGAAAAAAAGGGATAATGAACGCTGAGTTTGCCCGTATGAAAGATATTCCTGATGAGCAAAATGGACTTTTGCCAAAGAGTTAAACATACAAAAAGAGACGCTCAATGCCTTGCTGATTGATCGAAAACTTTTTTTGGCTATGGAGCATTTGAATGCAACCATGAAATCTGAGGCAGTTGATGTCAGTTTGGCTTCACCGCTTAGTGAACGTGGATCGCTTCATCCTGTCATGGAGACGATGGATCGAATCGTTGAGTATTTTACGGCAATGAACTTTGCCGTTCATACAGGACCGATGGTTGAAGATGATTTTCACAATTTTGAAGCGTTAAATCTCCCAAAATACCATCCTGCCCGCGATATGCAAGATACGTTTTATTTTAAAGATGCAAAACTTTTGCGTACCCATACCTCACCGGTACAAATTCGTACTATGCTCAGCTCAAAACCGCCGATTCGGATGATTGCGCCGGGTTCCGTGTTTCGTCGTGATTATGATATTACCCATACTCCGATGTTTCATCAAGTGGAAGGGTTGGTTGTCGAAGAAGAGGGAAAAGTCTCTTTCGCTAATCTTAAATTTATTCTCGAAGATTTTCTAAAAACAATGTTTGGGGACGTTGATGTCCGTTTCCGTCCGAGCTTTTTTCCCTTCACGGAGCCTTCAGCTGAAGTGGATATCAGCTGTATTTTCTGTGCAGGCAAGGGATGCCGTGTTTGTTCTAAAACAGGTTGGCTTGAAGTACTTGGATGCGGTATTGTCGATCCGAACGTTTTTAAAGCGGTTGGTTATGAAAATGTCAGCGGGTATGCGTTTGGTTTAGGCGTTGAGCGTTTTGCCATGTTGATTCACCGTATCGGGGATTTACGATCACTGTTTGAAGGTGATGTTAGATTATTGGAGCAGTTTAGATGATCGTTACAAAAAATTGGTTAAATGAGTGGATTGATCTAAGTTCTATTTCGACGCAGCAGTTACTCAAAACGTTTAATGCCATCGGTTTGGAAGTAGACCGACACGAAGCGATTTGTACTCCTGCGGGAGTTGTTGTCGGATTTGTTGAATCGTGCGAAAAGCATCCTGATGCAGATAAGCTCAATGTATGTCAGGTCAATGTCGGAAGCGATGTTCGTCAAATCGTGTGCGGTGCTTCCAATGTCCGCGCTGGGATCTATGTTGCAGTAGCAACCGTTGGGGCGCAGCTTCCCGGTGGATTGACCATCAAAGAAGCTGTTTTGCGCGGAATGGATTCTCACGGGATGATCTGTTCTTCCAAAGAGATCGGTTTGCCAAGCATGGGTGAGGGGATTATGATCCTTGATGCGAGTATCGGTGAGCTCATTAATGGCAAAAATTTGAATGAATACGGTGCTTTTAATGATAATATTATCGAGATTGAACTCACAGCCAATCGCGGAGATTGTCTAAGTGTTTATGGAATTGCACGTGATTTATGCGCTGCGTTTAACAAAGAATTACGTGAAATCCGTAAAAGTGGAGAGCCGGAGGGGCGATTAGGAATAGGGCGTATTTTACAGCTTCAGCACGCTGAAACCTACGATGTTGAGCTTTTGTACAGTGCAATTGATATTAAAAGTTTAAGTGTCCCCTTTTTAGTGGGCTTGAGAATGGCTATTTTAGAACAGAGTTATACCAATGCAATGGACACCATTCTTAAATATGCAACGCACAGTACGGGTGTTATTTTGCGGGCATATCCTTTTGATACTTTAGAAGATACAGGTAATGGAAAATCGGTTATTACTCTCTCAACGAACAGTAATGGCTATGCCGTTTTAAATGGCAAGATACCTCTTTCTATTGTCGGGGTTTCTCAAAATGATGAAGCACGATTTGCCTTGAATGAAGGGCTTGCAATTATAGAAGCCAGTTACATCCCTCCTGAAATTATTGCCAAAAAAATGGGTGAAGTAAAAGTTGCAAGCTGTCCCCATTATTATCATGCTTCCAGAGGCAGCGAACCTACTTTGAATATGGGCGTTCAATACGCGATGGGACTCTTTGAAAAATACACAACATCGACCATCTATGGCGGTCATTTAGAGCTTCAGTCTCCGAGAGAAACACGTGTTGTTACGATGAATGAAGAAGAGTTTGAATCGTTTATCGGAATGAAAATCGACAAAACGACTTTAACGCAAATTCTTAAAAATCTTGGTATGCTCATCAGTAAGCCAAAAACATCTGCATTTGCCATTTCAATTCCCAATTTTCGTCATGATATCGTGAATAAACAAGACATTGTTGAGGAGATCGTTCGTATTATAGGGATTGATAATATCCCCTCTAAGCCACTCGTATTTGCGGAGAGAAATCAAACAACATCCGATTTAGAGACCTATAAAAAAATACGAATGTATCGTCACCGCAGTGCTCAAAGCGGATTTTTTGAGAGTGTTCATTTTGTCTTTAATGAGCGCAATGTTTGCGAACGCTTTGGATTTGTATGTACGGATGAGGATAAAGAGTTACTCAATCCGATTACAGCAACTTTTGATACCTTGCGTCCGACATTGATGGTGGGGCTGTTAAATTCAGCCAGTGCCAATGTCAAAGTAAATCAGAAAAAGATTGCATTGTTCGAGAGCGGGATGATTTTTGATCCACAGCGCAACGAGAGCAAGCGCATTGGTTTTATAATCAGCGGAGCACGTGAGGGAGAAAAAATCTCCAATGCGGGAAAATCACCTACGGTTGATTTGAGTTCGTTAGCGCAAAAAATCTCCGATATTATCGGTTCATTTGAGTTAAGCGCTCATCTTCCTGCTCACACATTGGCGCATCCCTATATCTGTGCAAAAGTCATTATCAACGGCGCAGAAGCAGGAGAACTCTTCCGTCTTCACCCCAGTATTGAAGAAGAGTTTGACCTTGCACCGACGTTTATGTGTGAACTTGATATGGATGCTTTGCCGTATGGTTTGGTTGAAGCACACCCTTTTTCGAAATATCAAGCGTCGTTTCGGGATCTAAGTCTACTAATCCCTAAAACACTTACGTATGAAACGATTAAAAATGTCATTGCTAAACACGCAAGTGCTGATGTAAAACGCTTTTATCCCGTAGACCGTTATGAATCCGATTCCTTAGGCGAGAATGTGAGTCTGAGTGTACGGTTCATGTTGCAATCGATGGATAAAACGCTTGAAGAAGAGGAAATCACGACGGCAATGGAGTGGATTTTGACAGGATTGCGTGAAGAATTGGGAGTAAATTTGCGATGATGCGCGCTACCGTCTACCCTGCAGCTCCTTTTGAGTTTAAAAGTGATGCAATTGCACCGGACAAATCCATTTCCCATCGATGCGCGATGTTCTCAGTCTTAGCCCAAGGCGAGAGTCGCATAGAAAATTTTTTACGTGCCGAAGATACCCTTAACACGCTTAAAATTGTAGGGCATCTTGGAGCTGAAATTATTGATAATGGTTCGGTCATTACAATCCGCTCCAATGGGATACAAGAGAGTTCAGAAATTCTTGATTGTGGCAATTCCGGAACAGGAATGCGGCTTTTTTGCGGGCTTCTTTCCTCTGCTCAAGGTCATTTTATTCTCACGGGAGACGAATATCTTAAACGTCGTCCGATGAAACGGGTGACACAGCCGCTTCGTGCCATTGGCGCACGTTTGGACGGACGAAATAACGGCGATCTAGCCCCCCTTTCAATCCGTGGAGCTTCTCTGAGAGCTTTTGACTATACTTCGCCCATCGCCTCAGCCCAAGTGAAAAGTGCCATGATGCTGGCAGCATTGCGTTCGGACGATGTTTGTACCTTTCGTGAACCACAGCTTAGCCGT
>JAGXHZ010000061.1 GCA_024635855.1 Sulfuricurvum sp. | reverse complement strand
TACTAAGATTTTATTAGGTCGTAATGAAGAAAACAATGATGTAATATACTATAACCTTGATAGCGAAGATCCTCACTCACTTATTGCTGGCATGACGAAAAGTGGCAAGAGTGTGCTATTGAATATTTTTATTGTTGATTTAATGAGAACAAATACTGTTGATGAACTCCAATTGATTTTGGTTGATCCGAAACAAGTTGAGTTCACTCGATATAAAGGAATACCGTACCTTGACGACGATGGCATTATTACAAAGAAAGACCTGGCTATAGAAAAGCTTAATGGTATTGTAGCAGAGATGGAACGCCGATACAGTTTATTTGAAGAAGCTGCTGTTAATGAGCTAAAAAAATATAATGACAAAGTAGATGTAAAGCTTCCAAGAATCGTATTGATTTTCGACGAGTTTGCAGACTGGATGCTAGATGATGAGTTTAAAAAGAGTGCTAGTGAAGGAATGCAGCGATTAGCTGGTAAGGCAAGAGCAGCAGGTATACATTTAGTAATCAGTACACAAAGACCAGACAACACTGTTTTACCGATGATTTTACGTGGAAATTTAGGAGCAAAATTTGCATTGCGTGTTGATACAGAGAAAAATTCCAATATCATTCTAGATGAATCTGGCGCTGAAAAGCTATTGGGGTATGGGCATATGATCGTTAAGTTTGCTGGTGAAAAGCAATATATTCAATCTGCATTCATGTCTGATGAATATATTGATTCAATATTAGCTTCTATGCGATAAAGCCATAAATCTCCGATTTTTACAATCGCGGAAAAGTTTTTAGAATGCCTTGCATGCATAAAATTTTCAGGGCCGACTAATATTGTGAAATTAAATACCCCTGAATCATTTTGAGAAATATTGTAAGTTTTATCTTCTATCACGTGCACTGTAAATAAATAAATAAACCCTAAAAATAGGGGTTTTTATAATTTTATTTTCTATAAAAATTACTTTTTATTTTTTATTTGCCAAAGAATATGTGCAATTTTTTCTTGCACCTTCACCTTCAATCAGTCCTTCATCTCTCAGTTTATATATAATCTTACGAACATAAGTAACATCCAAATCATCCAACCGTCCATGAACATCCGAAGCCTTACTCTTTGGATGAACTTTTAAATCTTCAAGAATTAATGCTTTGACTTTATAATCTTCCATCGTCTTGAGTGATGGTTTGAGATTATGTTCTATCGATCCAAGTAGTTTTGGATTGACTTGATACATTACCCCTTTTGTTTTTCCCTCACTAACAATAATTTTTCGATCAATTAATTTACCTATCCAATCACGTAAGCGTTCATCATTAGTGAGCTGTAATATCTTCGATAAATCGTGTCCAGATACTTTTTTATGTCTTGTAATCGCACCTAATGCAATCATCTCTTTTTGCGATAACTGGTAATGCTGAGTGATATAATCAATGATTTCCAAAATCTCAGGATCAATAATATTTGAATATACAGTTACGCTGGTAGCATTAATATCACTTTCAATTTCAGGATATTGCTTCCCATCTTTACTAAGTTTTTCAAAAATCAAATCGTATCCTGATCCTTCGCTTTCCATGAGTTTCAATGCTTTAAAAGTATCGATCAAATGCGGATTACGTCGCTGTACTTGATGAAGAATATTCTCTTTCGTAATCCCGAGTGGCAAACCACCCGGATTTTTGATGATAAGTCTATTTGGAAAAACATTGATAAAAATATCTCCCGAAATCGTAAATGATTTGTGTACAAAAGCATTGACGAGTAACTCACGGATAACTTCTACCGGATAATGGCGAACTTTTTTACGGAACATTCCATCTGGCAGTTCATAGCTATAAGTCAGCTCTGTCGCTTTTTTTTCAATTTCTATTAAAAGCTCTTTTGGATTGAGCTGGTTAAGCGTCCATTCTTCTTTACGAATTTTCTCTTCATTTTCATTGTAAACGATGTATTGAACTGTAAGGGGATAGCTAAGACGGGACCGTTGCTTGAAGTCGCCGAGCCACAAAATCCCAAGATTGGTCATGAATCCTTCATCGACCAGTTTGTAATATTCTAAGATTTCAATATCACCAAGCTCTTTGATAAAGTTTGAAACAGCATCAGATGATCTAATATCCTGAAGAAATATGCCAATCCGCACAGGATCGATCTGAGTAATATCAGCTTTTAGTGTTACCAGTTCCCATTGAAAGGCACCTTTTTCAGCTGCTAGCCGTGTTAAATCAACACCGCCAACTGAGACACATTCATCACCTACGCGGGTATAAACTTTGCCATCTGTTGTCATAGCAATTGTTTTTGTCGATGGCAAGATGCGAATTGAAAAATATTCTCCACCATTTTCATGTGTATAAATTATCGGATTAGCGAGACCTACGCTGTCAGTGTGAGCTCGAAGTTTTTTAATCAAATCATTAACATCATTTTCATTTATCTTTTGATCGGAAGGTGGGAGTTTATCTTTATCTTCAATCCCTATAATGAGATATCCCCCTTGGGCATTGGCGAGACAGACACAAGTTTTAGCTAGATCTTTGATGTCAGTAGATTTCCCAATCACTTTTTTCAAGCTTTTGTATTCTGTTTGGCTATTTTCAAATTCTAAAAGTTTCACGCCGCTCTCCTTGTGTTAGTAACGATGATATAGCATCCTATTTCACGATTAATCAGCATCATTTATTAAATTATACGGTTCTTATTGTACACGAGTGAGGCTAAAAAAAGCTCTGAAGGCTTCATATCTTCTCCATCCTACTCAAAGTATCAATCAAGATTGAGGATTTGCACGATTACTCTTGGATATGGGAAAGGCGATGCAAACATAGTGGGGTCACCCCAAATAATGCTCCGTGATACTTGCTCTAAAATGTTTCATTTCCAACGATACGCCTTGCAGAGCTTCTTCGTAGGAATATCCAAATTTTTGATATTCCCGAACACGGTTCTGAGCAAACGTCCATCTCAATCCATGGGAGCCTTCGCTTGGGATTTTAAGTCGTTCACATGCAGCGTGGACATCCTCTGCGTATGCTTTGTAATTAATTGTGAATTTACCGTTTTTAGCAATGATCTCTTCGACTTGCCTGTAAAGAGAAGACGGTATAAGCACGTCCCCTACCTTTCCTCCTTTTTCAGTAGTTTCAATAATACCAACCTGCTCATTTGTAATTTCATCGGTTTTATACCCATGAAGTTGGTGAGGTTTTATAAGAGTAATCCCCTCTGCTCGTGCACCGCCATGAAGCTGTATCATAGCCCCTATCTGATGGTTTGGATTTGATAATAATTCAATGAGAGCTTGAGGATCCTTGTAAACACGATTATAATAACCATTGGCCACTTGCTTTAATGCACGGGCATTATCAAGTGTTTGCTGTCGAATATTGAAATCATACTCACGTGGTTCACCGTACTTATATGTAGTGTAGTTTGTGAGAGCCATTTCTAGTTTTCCAAGAGCGGCGGAGATTTTTTCTAAATATTGCTTGGTTGGATAATATTCTATTTTATATGCCATGTAAGCTTGAATATGTTCACTATCAATTTGTTCGAAATCTTTGATTCGCCAATGCTCTTTTAGATAGTGACCAAAATTATTCCAAACTCCTCTATATGTTTCCATGGTTTTAAAGCTGGCGACACATTGAAAATGTGGATGAGTCGGATCAATTCGTTCCTCTTTTTTTGCTCCTTCAACAAAAATCACTTTCGTCAATTCGGCGGTTTGGTAGTAAATACTTCCTCTCATTTTTTACTCGTTGTTTTGAAATCGTTTATTCCCATTGTATGGGTAAGTGTGTTGAGTCAATCTACTTTTTTTAGCCCATAAAAGCTGAAACTGGTTTTGTGATATCACGGTGTTAAAGTCCGGTAACTTGCTTTGATTTTGGATAGTCCGAAAATGTTCAGATCAAAATAACTGAAGCAAATCGACGCTTGCATGTATGAAGAGGAAGCTGCTCCCATGTCTAATGTAAAATACAAATAGACAAAAATTGTAGCTATAAATTTGTAAAGCTCAACCAGTCGCACTGTTGTCGCATAGGGTGTGCTGCATCAAACCATCCCGTTTCCTTCATAAGAAGTTTAATGTAAATAAAGCCACAAAAATAGGAGTTTTATCGATTAAGTTTTACAATTTTTAGAGAGAGCCAGTTTACAAAATAATTTACAAAACGTTTCCAGCAGACTTTACACCCTCCTTCAAGACAAGACACTCATAATCAATAAAAACTTGTCTGTTGATGTCAATTTATACATTTCACACCATCCATGACGGATAAACGAATTCGCATTTGTTAATAAGATGTGTCAATATTGAGCTATTGGCATCAGCTTCGATTTTAGTAAAATCAAACTTTCTTTGAATGGTCGCACATTCCAGGGATAATACCGGTCTGCTTCCATCCAAATTCAGCTTAAAGGCGCAATCATCAATCTCATATACTTGATTTTTCTCTAAATCTCCTCGATAAAAAGCCTTAAAAATATCTCTTGTCCTGACGACATCCTCCCAACTGTGAATCACGTCAAATTCATCACAACATATTGATTGTATTATTTTTACGTTTCTGCCATTTTCGTGGTCAACAAAAACATTCACGACACACACTAGGTCATTTTTTAGTACTATTTTTTTCATTTCTTCTCTCCATTCTAGCCAATATAGCTTTACATTTTTGAAGCTCCTGCTCAAGCTCGCCTCTCTGATTTACGATATGATGAATTTCCACAAGGGCGGATTTCAGTGACTCCATTTCCTCTGTGATACTATTTAAAAACTGTGTATGTCTGTATAAGCATGAGCCAAAGGTAGCGTCGAAATGCTCAAAAACAGTGGTATGCATTTTCTTCAATTCAGGCTTATATTCATTTGAAAATTCATCCAAATGATCTTTTAGCTTCGCTTCAACACTATCCATAGTCGAATAAAATTTTGCAAGCATAGCCGTCGCCACAGCAAATGCTATTAATAACACAATTATGGTAAGCATTTGACCTCTTTGATGGTTTGATAAAATTCTCGAACTGAAGTATGCGAAATCTCAAAACGATGATATGTTTTCAGATAGTTAGCCACTTCACGAAACGAGTAATTCTTCTCTTCAAGCAAATCTTTGATAATCCCTTGCAAATTCAAAAGCTTTTCACGCTTTAGATTAAAGCGCGGTTTTCGTAATTGTTTGGCGCGAGTCTCTCCGATTTTACGTAAAAAGCCAAAGCTTCCAGATCTATTTTTACGATTCGTTGTTTTCGATTGAGCGATCATTTCCTTAATGGCTAGATAAAATGCAATCAGGTCAAGCAAAACAAGATCACTGATGCGTTCCTCGCTTTTCAGCCTATAGAAATGGTTTTTCTTAAGCTTGAACACATCTTGAACGATCAAATCATTTTGATGTGCAAACCAACGCACTGCTTTTTGACGATCACTCAAGCTCATGGCAGCAGATTGGTTAATTAGTTGGTTTAGTTCGTCTATATCCATAGAAACATCTTCTCTTTCCCGTTAATAATAAAATCATCTAGTAGCCTTGTTGTGCGCTTGCAAAATCTGAAAAATAACAGAGTTATCCACA
This sequence comes from Sulfuricurvum sp., assembly GCA_024635855.1. The sequence goes on along the minus strand of JAGXHZ010000061.1, from coordinate 6,205 downwards.
TCGGCATTGCTTTTATCCTTAAAAAATATGCGACTCATTGTTGCTCCCTTTACGACATAAGCAATCGTTTTGTGAACGCCTTGTGTGTTTACTCCGATTCCAGCCAAACAATTTTCGTCAAAATCTTTCAAAATTGGAATTTCAACTTGTTTTGTATTGTGGTAAATCATAAAATCCTCCCAATTTTCAATTGTTTTTTTGTCATTATTGAGTAATTTGGCAAATATGGTTTTTCGCCAAAGTCGCTCAGATTTCCGAGGTTTTAATCCATCTAACTTTAACCACTCGATAAATTGATCAAACCGTTCTGGTAATACCTCCATTCTTCTTCCTCTTCTGTATTTAGTATTATTATTGTGTCAACTATCTTGTCAGCTCGACACAATGATTTTTGCACGCTGTCAAGATTCTTTACACCTTGCGTTTTTCCAATTCAAACATCACAAAATTTTCATACCAAGCCTGTGTAGTTCGCAGATGCTTTGTCTCATTGTGAACTTCGATAAGTCCTTTTAGCTCAAGCTTTTTGATGATTGTCTGAGCTGATTGACGAGATAGCCCAAAAAAACTCCCTATCGTTTCACGCTTCGCATAGCACCATCCCATCACGGCACCAGCTGGATTGTGAGAGAGGTGATATATACAATCCGCAATGCAGTAGTCGTTATTGGTCAAATCAAAACGCAGCCTAGGATCATGCAAAATCGTCGTAAAACCAAGCCTTATTTTTTCGTTTTTAGCCATGCCAAATTCCGTTAATTACAGCAATAATGTCACTCTCCTTCCATGCGCTCACGCCTGGGCTTGGCTTTTGTGGTTTTGGGAAGAGTCCTTTCTTGATATTTGCATAAATTGTTGAGTTTGAGAGTCCTGTACGGCATTTCACGTCAGCGATTCTTAAAAGTCTTTCTGCATTCATTTAAACTCCTTTAGTTTGATTTGTGTGCGAAAAATCGAACACTAAATACATAATCAACAATAAATTCAAAAAAGTGACAAAATGAAAAAAGAAATTTGATTCATTTCGATTCCTTTGATTTAATTTGGTCTATTTTGTGAACGAAAGATCGAACACTAAATACATAATAAACACGATAATTAAAAAAGTGACAAAATGAAAAAAGAAATTTGAAGAAATGATACCTATCCAATAGAGCGTGAGGTGTGTAAATCGCATTCACCTCTTCTGAGGTGGCGATATTTCCCTATTTACACGAGTCAATGACCTGCTTATTCAACAGCTTATTATCTTGCATAATTGTGATTTCAAGATTACAATGATTGATGTCAAGTGATCTGCAAGAGACAATTGTATTCTCGTTGTACTGCGTCCCAAATGCCCCATATTGTTTACATGATGTTTTCACGCTGTTAATGATCGGTTCAAGTTCAGATTTGCGAGGTATACCAGGAAGTCCAGTTTCGCCTAATGCCATAACTACTCCATTACAATATTTGTAGTTGAAAACATCTTGTGAATTTTTAATACGATCCACCGATTTTGTAACTGAGACAAGACCACACCCTTCGTTATCCACACCATTGTATGTTCCAAAATAATTTAATGCCCCTTGTTTTTTAGAAAAAGGTCCTTTTGTCATCGCTACATTTTTTACAATCATAGTATCATCATTTATAATAGATGCACTTTCTTGGCTAGTTGATTGTGGTAGATAGGATTGATTATTAGAGCCTACAAAAAAAGCAGGTGAAAATCCTTTTTTAACAATCATCTTATCTCCACTAAGTTCAACGTTGAAGGGCGCTTCACCGCTAGTACACGCATATCTGCCATTAAAATATTTTTCACGAGTAGAATATACAGCACCATCACGAATAAAGGCTTCGACAGTCTTTAGAAACGGTTTTCCATCCTTCATAAAATCACCTTTATGACCTTCACAAAAATAGCGCATTTCGCTGAGAGCTGGAGTCATGCTTGGAGAAATATCAAACATGCCAGGATAGGCAAGATCTAGCCTAAATGCTTCTGCACCATGAAAAGCATAATTACCATCGCGTGCTATTTTTTCTTGACTATCTGGACGTGGGTGTTTTAGCCAGTCATTAAAAAAAGCTTCATAGGTTGCATATTCTGCTGAGAGCTTTTGACGATTTCGTTCGCTATCAGATTCCGACCGTGTTGGCAAAACCCAGCCATGATCGCTTGTTCTGTCAAATTGTCCCTTATCCATCATTTGTTCTGCACTGTGTTCTACTATCCAATGATAATCAGTTGATGCTCCATTAGCCATACCAAAAGTACCACCTGTCATAACGAAAGCTTTAAAAATAATATCCCCACTATTGTTTTTATTACTGCACACATAGTTAGAACTCAAGAAATAACTATTTGATAATGTTGCGTATTCTTTTTCTAGCTTGCCGTTAGCACCAAAAACATTTATTTTACGCTCGCCAAGTGCGTCTTTAGTTGTTGTTGCCAAATTACCATTTCTTAAAAAGCAATTTTTTATAAGATTGTAGTTTATCTTTCCATCAGTAGTCGCTGTCAATGTTGGACTGATAGACAAGTAATTGTTCAGACTCCCCCTAACTCCAACCGGTATTGGTTCGATTACTTCAGCAAGCAACGATGTTGCCATGAGAAGTGATAGTGTTAATGTTTTTTTCATTTTTGATCTCCTAATTTGTATGTAAAATCGATTGTTGAGATGTATTGGATAGAGGAAGCTTAGTGTATATATTCTTTTCACTCACTTAATAGTGATTGTTTATGGATGGGTAATTTCATTAAAATCAATCATCTTATAGTGAGCGATGGTTGATATGTCCAAAGAAGAACATTCTGATGTTAAAGCGTATTATGATGCCTTAACACAACATGTCAAAACGCTACGCAAAGAGCGTAAAATTAGTCAACTCAAACTGGCTAATATTCTTGGTCACAACTCCACTTCATTTGTCGCCCGTATTGAGCTTCGTCAAAATCAAGCCAACTACAATCTTGCCCATTTGGTGATTTTAGCCAAAGAGTGGAGTCTCGATATTCATAAAATGCTCCCACCTTTTCACCCCCACGGCTGATTTCTATCTTTGCCTAACACACCTTCTCCAAAAAATCCATCAGCTTTTTGTTGGCACGGATACGATCGGCATATATTGCAAATAGAGCTATGATTATTGGCACAAATACCAAGACTTTGGCCGATTCATAATCACCGATAAGCACCATCATCAGAAATGGGATGGATACGGCAGAAATAATATATTGTTCTCTTTGATTTAACATGCTATACTCCTTTTGAACATCTTTCGCGTATCACGTCCTAAAGTAACTGGCCAGATGATACGTGGGATAGCAGGAATATTTTTTACTTTCTTCATGATAGTTTCCCTTCTTCCTCTTCAATTTGTGCAATACGTTTGAGTGCCACATTGATGCGTAGTCTTATTTTCACCAACATAATCACCAATACAAATCCAAAAAATATCATTGCGGTTATGACGTGCCATTTGATGTCATACTCCATCCAAGTCAGTGCGATTTCAACCATGCTCAAAGAAACAGACCAAATAACCAATGCTGTAAAGTCTTTTACAACGTACAGCAAACTAAGCGAGAGCAACACAATCGTTATTCCCACAATCATAAAAGTAATATCAACCATTATTATCCCCTTTTCCATCATCACATGATTTTTTCATCTCACGCCTCCGATGCGCAAGTGCGAGACAAGAACTCAAGGCGTTCATAGATATGGTAGGCTTTATGTTGACAGATGTAGCGGGAACGCATTTCTCTCTTCATGATGCCATTAACTTTGTACCACGTAAACCCCAAGAAGCTGCGTCTGACGATTAGCTCAGCAGGATGTTCACACAAGAGCTTTTCGTAGCTAGAAGAGCGTCCTTTGTGATTGCTGTAAATTGTTTGAGTCCCCTCAATCACATAATGCTCTTCCTCGTCGAAACTGAGTATGGCATTGGTAAAGATAGAACTTTGTTCTTCACAAGGAGTAAAGTAAAAACGTTCCCCCTTGGGATTAATAAGTATGCTTTTACAGTTCTCATCAAGCGAGAGATTAATGTTTGTGTATAAAACTTTTGACATGGTAATTCTCCTTTAATCCACTTAGGTAAATGTTGATATAATCAAGAATACATTTACTTTTTGGTTGTACAACCAAACAATAACCCTTTAATGCTTAGGATTGATTAAACGATGAAAATTTGTATTCATTTTACTTCTCATGAAATAGCAGAGATTATGGAGACAGCAGGGGAAACATCCCTGAATCTCCCTGTTTTTTTACATCGTATGATTTTAGATCACTTAAAGATACAAAAATCACCTATTACACCTACTATGATTCATCCATTGGTCAGTTATTTTCAGCACACCATGATGGTGAAATATTCAATCACGCAAAAAGAACTGGCGAATACTTTTAATATCTCTCAACAAGCAGTATCAAAAGTATTCAAGGGGGGATCAAGCAGATTATCCAAAGAAATTGTTGGATTTAAAAACGGGCAGGTGCTGGAGTTGGAGTTTGTGATTCCGCTATTTTTACGAATCTATCTGCGTTCATTTGAGGAGTTTATATATCGCACCAATACCCCTGAATTTCAATCCCAACAGCGTTACGGCTGTGATGTCGAAAGCTATTTTTATGGCTCATCTGAACTATCTGAAGAAAGCAAGGATGTGCTGCGCTCTCTTATTGGATATTGCTGGGTATTGGGATATAAAAAGTATTTACGTGCCACCAATGATGATTTAGCGCATTTTATTGCTATTCTTAAAGCACATCTCCCTATCGAAGCCATTAAAGCCTATAAAGATAGCGATGATGTGCGTAAGCGTACCGAGGCGTTTAAGCAAGTGTTTGATTCTATTGGGGAAGCAGGGAGTGAAATCAAGAAAGTATCTATTGGCCTAATCTAGCTGGTTTATTTTTTATCTTATCCAAATAATCTGCCCACCACTGCAAAAGTGCTCTCATTTGTTCGGTGTAATCTGCTTTGTGGGTGTAAGCTCTGACGGCTTGATTCGCTTCTTGATGATCGAGCACTTTTTCCATTGTCTCATAACTAGCCCCATGTTCACGTGCGTATGTTTCACTCAGTGATCGAAATGTCCCTCGAAAACCGTGCAGTGTTTGCTTACGTCCATTGATTTCATCAACAAATCCCATGAGCCTCAATGCTTTATTGGCACTCTCTAATCCTACGTGAGTTTTAAAATTTGTCACCCCATGAAATACCCATTCGCCCCATCCTGTAGTCTCTTGAATCTCTTTTAAAATAGCTATTGCTTGTTTTGGTAGCGGTAATACAAAATCGGCAAGAGTTTTATTTTTTACTTTCATTTCGGATCGTTTGATAGTAAGAGTCGCTTTGTCAAAATCAATACTTTCCCATCTGAGTTTGCAGAGATTATCGGCACGTAAAGGTATGATGGAGACAAAACGAAGTACATTGCGCACGATGACACTTCCTTTATAGTGATCGATTGCTCTGAGTAATTCCCCTAATATTTTTTCATCGGTAATTTTTGGATAATGGTTTTTAACTGACTTTTTTAGAGCGTCTTTTTTGCTGATATTGGTAGTGATATTAAAAGAAGCGTGACCGTGACTGATAGCATAGAGCCATAGACGGCTACAGTCCGTGAGAAGACGACGGGCTGTTTCTGCCGCTGTTTTTTCTTTTTCATTGATAATTCGCAATAGTTCACCGTGGGTGATTGTGTCGATATATTTTGAGGAGATAATAACGTGCTGCTTGTCATATTCACATAGATAGGGAAAAATATCACGCTCAAACGCCCTGCGACGCTTCACCGTAGTTGTCTCATCGTTAGTGAGAGTATCTAGCCATCCATACGTTACGAGGTGAAATTGACCATTCTTGAGAGCTTCATTTTCAATTTTTTTCTCTTCAATTAGAAGTTTACTCTCTTTACGTTCTTGCACTGGGTTTATTCCGTTTGCAATTTTCGTTTTGAAATTGTTTCGTCTTTCTCTTGCCTCAGCTAGCGTTATAAGCGGATAATTTCCTATCGTAGTTGCTTTTGATTTGCCAGCTAATGTATAGCGAATTTCCCAAGTCTTTTTACCATCAGGCTTGATAAGTAGTTGTAGTCCATTCCCATCAGATAAGACATACTTCTTTTCTTTGGGCTTAGCATTTTTTATTTCAGTGTCACTTCTGTCTCTTATACACATCTGACGCTGCC
>JAGXHZ010000060.1 GCA_024635855.1 Sulfuricurvum sp. | reverse complement strand
GTTACTTTTTTGGTTATTTTCATTCTTTGTCCTTTTTTAATTTTGCTTGTTCGAGTTCCCAATACTCCATCTCAAACATCTGTGCAAGACTTAGAGACGTCCATGCTCCAAGCTGTTCGGCACTTAAAATCGCAGTAATGGTATGCTCTACGATATCGGCGATGATACGAGACTCTTTCTCATCTTTACCCAGTGCAACTGCGCCTAACCCTTTAATAATCGCATAGCGAGGAGCAAGGTCGAGGCAGATGTGGTTAGGGCTGCTGTTTTTATCAAAATAATTCTGATACTCGGTTTTAAATGTCTCTATCCCTTTTGCACAATCGGTATGAATAAGTGCAGGAAAAGGCTTGATACGAATGACGTGTTCGGGGGTGAGTTCGCCTTGTTTGATGAGTCGCTCTAAATTGGGGCGAGTGCTGAGTGCTTTGGCTTGGTCGGAATCCAAAACGATGGGAAAAATATCACATCCGCGCAGTATGGCAACTTCTTGAACTAACGATCGAATAATTTCCACGTTGATATTTCCCTTGCTCGTATTAGAAAGAAAAGTGACATTCTTTTGTAAGTAATCTTCAGCTTTTGTAACAATAGTTATCATTTTTTCGTACGCTTTTTTGGCATCATTATCAAAAGTAAAGACACCATGATTGAGCAAAATAATTCCCTCAACAGTATTCCAATTTAGATCTAAAGTTTGTAGATAAATATGACGTGCCAGTTCAAATCCCGGCATCACATAGTCAATAATAACCATATTTTTGCCATAAAGCTCTTCTACTATTTCTTTGCCGTTTGGGGTATTAGTGAGAGTGACGACGGCATCGGCGTGGGTGTGATCGATGTAGGTGAAAGGGATAATGGCATGAAGTATTGCTTCGATGGAGGGGTTGGGAAAACTCTGATCTGTCATCGCAGCACGTTGTTCTTTGACCATTTGAGTGTCACTTAGATTTTCACGAGATGCCATTTCTATGAGTGTGTCCAAATCAACGGGAGAAAAACCTTCTTTTTCAATGGTATCGAGATTCCATCCGCTCCCTTTGACATACAGTACGCCATCAATTTTTACCGAGGTATTGCCTCCGCCGTGAAGGACTAAATCTTTGCTTTTACCTAATAGTTGAGAAGTATAGACACGCAGTGCTAGCGGGTCGTTTTGATATTGGGTGACGATGGAATCGTCAAAGAGGCTTTTCATAATATTCCTTAATTAATTGCCAAATTATAGCGCCTCAAGGATGAAATATGTTACCATTGCCTCAACTAAAATAAATTTTTTAAGGATATTCATGCCACTTCTTGATAGCTTTACCGTAGACCACACTATTATGCCCGCACCTGCCGTTCGTCGCGCAAAGGGGATGAAAACTCCAAAGGGGGATGATATTACCGTTTTTGATTTACGTTTTTGCCGTCCGAATGAGGCAATTTTATCTCAAGAGGGGATTCATACGTTAGAGCATTTGTTCGCAGGCTTTATGCGCGACCATCTTAACTCAGCTAAAACAGAGATTATCGATCTCTCTCCTATGGGGTGCCGTACAGGGTTTTATATGAGCGTTATCGGTGCTCCTACGGAAGAGGAAGTGGTTGAAGCGTGGGAAGCCTCTATGCACGATGTGATTGCCGTTGAAAAACAAAGCGATATTCCTGAACTCAACCTCTACCAATGCGGAACATGTGCAATGCATTCCCTCGAAGATGCCAAAGCAATTGCTGCCGAAGTGCTTCGAAAAGACATCGATATTATGGACAATGAAGCGCTGAAGCTTGATCTCTCAAAGGTAGATTGATTATGTTACTTTTGTTACCGATGAACGGCGATGATACCCAAGAGAGTGAACTTGTCGGAATTTTATCCGCAACCTACTGGGCGACTGTTGAGGTTGAGGAAGGGCAAGTGGTCGAAATTAAATTTTATACCGATCGCAGTGAAATCGACGGTTGGCTTGATGCGGTTATCGTTACGGGCAATTATGAGCCGGTGATGGAGTTTATTGAGCATCAGATGATGGTTTTGGTCGCTCATACACAACGTACTATTGATGATATTGTTGAAGCGTATCTTTTCCGCGAGTTGCACGATTTGGCACTATGATTACCCAACTTCTCCATCCGACACCCCATACGAAAATCATGGTAGCGACAAGCCATTTGGACGCTATGGTGGAGGAACTGGGTGATTTTCTCATCTCTTATGAGGGGTTGATCGATTTTTCACTTTTTCCGGGGAATCATCAAAGTCTAACCCATACCACTTTTCATAAAACCTTTATGATTAAAGATTATAAATCTCCCGCAGGGGGAGTTCCACGCGATTACGCTGCTGTTATCGTGCAGGATGTGTTGCATCTGCATGAATCACCGCGCAAATTTTTAGAGTTACTTTACCGCACATTACTCAACGCTTCCGAGATTATTATCGTCCAAAAAAACGGTTCGTTACCGATTGCTGAGGTCGAATCACTCCTCGATCAGGTCGAATTTCGGGCGATCAATGCGATTACCGATTTGATCGATGGGTATGAGGTTATTGTGGCTAAGAAGTTGCACATGTGGGGTAATGGGCTTTAGGAACTTTTGCTATTGTTATAAAAAATGACCACCATTATAGTTTGCGAAAGTAAAAAGCTAGAATAGGTTTGCAAAGATATAATGTAAAAAATTTCAAAGTGTCACAATCAAGGAAAAACAAATGGAGTTCAATTATTTTACCTATTTACAAACACTACTGCATTATTTGGTCGGTTTGATCACTATCCTGAACCCTATCGCAGCCGCAGCGATTATGATTTCTTCTTCCCCCTCTAATCTTACTAAAGAAGATACGGAAGAAATTGGTAAAAAAGCTGCATTAACCGTCATGATTGCTTCATTGATAACTATTTTTTTAGGGAATGCTATTTTTGAACTTTTTGGGATTACCACCTCTTCGGTGATGGTGATCGGTGGAATCATTTTGTTATTGATGTCCATCCATATGGTGCAGGGGAAAATCTCAGAAACATCTCACTCATCTGAAGAATCAAAAGTGGCAATGTTGAAAGAGGATATCTCAGTTATCCCTATCGGAATCCCCATTTTATTTGGTCCTGGATTGATATCTACTCTCATGATTTTTAAAGCGAAAAGCTTGAGTATTATAGATATTTCATTACTCGTCATAGCGGTATTAATCGTGTGTTTGATTATCTATTTAACATTGAAAAATGCAATCTTTTTGACAAAAGTTTTGGGTGTTGTCGGATTAAAAATTATGACAAGAATTATGGGATTAGTCGTCGGAGCGATAGCGGCTCAATTTATCGTTTATGGGATTAAAGCATTGTGGCAGCCTCTTTAAAATTATTGGTTTGAAAAGATATAATTGGATGAAGAATACATGTGAGGTAACGAATGGCACAAGAATGGGTACAAAGTGAGGACGGCAGTTATACGGCGTACAGCAGTGAATACGACGAACACTACCACTCAACCAAAGACGGTGCCCTCAATGAATCTCTGAAAAAACACATCGAACCCGCTTTTGCACTGCACCGCGAGAAAGATCACCTTCGACTCATCGACATCTGTTTCGGATTGGGGTTTAATACCCTTCTTAGTCTTTATTATCGGGATAGGTATTTTCCTAATACGACGCTGGAAATCTATTCACCCGAACTCGATGGCGAACTGGTCGCTTCTTTGGTCGATTTCCCCTATCCTGAAATCTTTACACCGTACCAAAATGTCATTACAAACCTTGCCACAAGCGGAGGATATGAGGATGAACGGACTCGTATCACCGTTGAGATTACGGATGCGAGAGTGGCAATGCGAGAGTTGGCAGGTGTTTGGGATGTTTGTTATCAAGATGCGTTTAGCCCCTCTAGTAATCCAGCACTTTGGACTCGTGAGTATTTTGCTGATATCGCACGACTGATGGGGAATAAGGGGATTGTAACCACGTACTCAATGGCGTTAGCAACACGCTTGGCTCTTTATGAAAACGGATTTAATATTTATTTGAATCAGGGTGAGGGATATCGTACTGCAACCGTTGCATCCGTGAGAGTGTTAGAAGATTATGAGAAAGTAGACATGGAGCATAAGATTGCGTGTAATCCAGATGCAACATCCCTTAACGACGAAAATTTGGCTCTTTAAGGCGATAATCTTGGATGAGGTGGCGAAGGCGGTTGGGGTTAAATCTCCAAAAATGTTTCGTGTCAAACTCTGGATGCTTACGCATCTTTTCAAAGAGTTCTTCTTCGGTTATGCCATCACGGTTAGATTCAACCATGATTTTTTCGAGCGCTTCAATGGAACTGGAAGTAGTGTCATCATCTTCAAGAGGTTTTGAAGGCAAAAAGTAATAAATTTTCCATATCGATAGTCCAAGACCCGCAATAAAAGCCAATATCATTAGCCATTCAATTGTTTTCAATATTCTTCCTTCTAATACAATGAATTGATGTGATCAATATCGTTCCAGCTCAAATCTTTTTTATTGGATGTGGTGAGAATATGACGCATATAGCGGGCAAAAACGTCGGTTTCGATATTCACCCGTGTCCCTTTTTTATACGTTCCAAAAAGAGTTTCTCTCATCGTGACAGGGATGATGGTGAGGCGAAATGTATTTTTCAGTACATCGTTTACCGTTAGGCTCACTCCATCGATAGTGATAGAGCCTTTAGGGGGAATGAGAGGGATAAATTCGGGTTCTATTTTGATGATAACATCGTAACTGTTGCCGTTGTTGGTGATAGACTCAACGGTTCCGATGGTATCGATATGTCCTTGGACGATGTGCCCCTCGAAGCGATCACCCATCATCATGGCGGGTTCGATGTGGACGCTTCCTGTGAGTTTTTCAATAGCAACATGAGAGAGCGTTTCAGGAGACAACTCAACCGTAAATCCATCACTCTCAATGCTTATAACCGAAAGACACGTACCGTTGATGGCAATCGAATCTCCGAGTTTTGGTTTGTGCGCTGCTTTGAGAGAGAGGCGATTGGCTCCAAAGCTTTTTACCTGTCCCATTTCCCGAATTAATCCCGTAAACATAGTACCCCTTTGTTAAAATACAATTTTACCCTCTTCTTGCAAAGACCTGATAATACTTTTCGCTTTTTCAGGTCCGTTATAGGCGGCTTTTCTGCACCACTCTAGCGCAACGTCATGATCGGCATCGCACCCGAATCCTTGGTCATACATGAGCCCCAAGTTGTATTGGCTTTCAGCGAGATCAAGCTTGGCTCCCCGTGAAAAACAGATAAATGCTTTGGGATAATCTTGAACGACTCCATGCCCCTCTTTGAAAAGAACACCAAGATTGTTAAACGCTCCTGCGTGACCCCTCTTTGCTGCTTCCTCGTACCAAAATGCCGCTTCGCTAAAGTTTTGAACACAGCCTAAGCCTCGCTCTAAACTAAGTGCTGCTTCATATTGCGCTTGCGGAAAATTCAAAACAGCTGAACGAAGCAGTAGCTCATGTGCTTTAAACTGATCGTGTGTGACAACAACGCCATCTGCATACATCAACGCAAGATTGAAAAGTGCGGTCGGTTCTTCGAGGTCAGCTGCAAGGGAATAATACTCATACGCTTGTTGCGGTGATTTTTCGACACCAAGCCCTTGCTGATAGAGGTAGCCAAGGGATGAGAGTGCGGTAGGATTATTTTGAGCGCTAAGTATTTCAAAAAGCTCACGTGCTTTTGAAAAGTCTTGTGTGTTGAAAGCGTCGAATGCGGTTTGAAGCGTCATAAAGTGGTCCATTTTTGTCAAAATTATATCTTAGGTAACTTTAACGCCTTACTTTTCGATCCCCACGATTTTTTTCTTTAAGTTTGGTAATAACATCTTTCATCCGCTCTTTTTCTTTTAAAAGATCATCACGAATAAGGTGTTCTTCGTCTCCATCGACAGCAGGGTCGAATTCGAGAGGGGTCGGGTCATAGTTTTTTAAGAGTTCTTCGAGAGTTTTCGGTGTGTCCATTGTATGTCTCGTATCAAAGATTTTGCTTAATTCTATACTGTTTTTGCTTTAGATTTTAGTGCTTTCAACTATAACGGTTATAATTGCAGTTAAGAAACTGGCACACCTTGAGTAATTTTCTTGAAAATTCAAAGACGCACGTGTTTAATGAAGCAAAGCAAGAGCACGGATAAGTCTTAACAAATGGAGTTTAGAGTTGAATTTCCAAGAAAATTACTCAAGGTGTTTGATATTAATAATGAAGAAGTAAATAATGATAAACTATGACGTAATTGTAGTCGGTGGTGGACACGCAGGAATCGAAGCCGCACTCGCCTCTGCCCGTATGGGACACAATACCTTGATGGTCTCGATGTTAGCCGAGCAAGTAGGGGCGACAAGCTGTAATCCTGCCGTTGGCGGTTTGGCAAAAGGGCATTTAGTCCGTGAACTTGATGCCCTTGGGGGTGAGATGGGTTTGCTGACCGATGAGGCAGGGATACAGTTTCGTATTCTCAACATTACCAAAGGTCCCGCAGTACGAGGAAGCCGTGCGCAGATTGACATGGATAAATACCGTGTGATTGCACGTAATACCATCCTTACCACTCCCAATATGAGCCTCATTCAAGAGACGGTCACTTCTCTAATTATTGAAGACAATACGGTAGTTGGAGTGCAAACTCATTTGCTCAACGAGTACCGTGCTAAGCGTGTTATTTTGACCACAGGGACATTTCTAAACGGGATGATTCATATCGGTGAAATCCGTCAAGAGGCAGGACGTTTCGGTGAATTTGCCGCCAAAGGTCTTACTGATTCCCTCCGTTCTCATGGGCTAAATGTGGGACGGCTTAAAACGGGGACGTGTCCGCGCGTCGATAGCTCCTCCATCGATTTTAGCGTCATGGAGATTCAAGATGGTGATGAGCTCCCGAATCCGTTTAGTTTCCGTACCGACCGCGAAAAATTTGCACGAGAGAAAAAACAACTCCCATGTTATATCGCCTACACCAACGAAGATACCCATAGCCTCATCGAAGGGAATTTTCACCGTGCACCGTTGTTTACAGGACAGATTGAAGGGGTAGGACCGCGTTACTGCCCAAGTATCGAAGATAAGGTGAACCGCTTCCGAGACAAAGAGCGCCACCACCTTTTTATCGAACCGCAAACTGCCGAAAATACCGAGTGTTACATCAACGGGATGTCCACCTCTCTTCCGCCTGATGTGCAACGAGAGATGATTCATTCGGTCATAGGGATGGAAAACGCTAAAATCGTCCGTTACGGCTATGCCATCGAGTACGATTATGTTGATCCTACCGAGCTAAAACATACATTGGAGACGAAAAAAGTTAAAAATCTCTATTGTGCCGGACAGATCAACGGGACGACAGGATATGAAGAGGCAGCAGCACAAGGGTTGATGGCAGGGATTAATGCCGCGTTATCGCTTGAGGGGAAAGCACCCCTCGTTTTGCGTCGTGATGAAGCCTATATCGGTGTTCTCATCGATGATTTGGTGACTAAGGGGACAAAAGAACCGTACCGCATGTTTACCTCCCGTGCTGAATATCGTCTGCTGTTACGTGAAGAGACAGCAGATTTACGTCTAGGACAATACGGTCATGCCTTGGGACTCATAAGTGATGACGAGATGGCGAGAATCGAGATGAAACGACTGCAGATCAATGAGGGGATTGCCCTTTTAGATGAGACAATTTTGACACCGACAAAAGAGTTTCTCGCATTTTTGGAGAGCATTGATGAAGAGCGTATCAATGACAGGATGGCAGCAACGCAACTCGTTTCACGTAAAAGTTTTGAGTTAGAGAAGCTTGCAGCACTAATTCCAAGTTTTTCGACGCTTGATTCGTATATCCAAGAGCAGATTCTCATCGAAGCTAAATACGCTCGTTACGTTGAGAAACAAAGCGAAGATGTCGAAAAAATGTCCCGAATGTTGCACATTGCCATCCCTGAAAATTTTGATTTTAAATCCGTTTCGGGATTATCGAATGAGATTGTCGATAAGCTGGGTAAATTTAATCCGCCGACATTGCAGGCGGCATCGCAAATATCGGGTATGACGCCCGCTGCATTGGATATTTTACAAATTTACATCAAAATGGCGGGAAAAAAATGAGACTTTTTTATTACGTCCACACAGGACACCGTATCGGCTTAGATCGTTTTCATCGCGCGGTAGCAATACTCAATGAACTCAGTGATTTGGATATTACGTTGTTATGCTCTGATTTTCGTATCGCAGGTGAAGCACGCAAATATGGAATTAAGCGTGCAGTCGGGGTTGACGTTGTTCGCAATATTCCTCAAATTGCGCAGCATGGAGATAAAATCATCTTTGATTCCGATGAGATTAATCCTACGTTGATGGAAGATATGACCCTCTTTTTTCCAACTTTTATCCGCATTAGTGATAATCCTAATGCAGTGAAATATGAAAAAGAATTTTTAATTTCACCGTATTTACACGGTGATAAAATTGCTACGGGAACTGTTGTCGATACGAAGTACAACGAAGTGCTTCCTAAAACAATTCCCATGGCACTGTTTTTTGGTGATGATGATTATGAAAAAGATTTAGAGCTGAATCAAGCTTTATTCGCTCCCTACAAAATGGAGCTGTTGATGGGTTTTTATCATTTTCTTGGGTATGAAAATAGTCTTAAAGAAAGCTTTGGTACTATCCATGAGAGTGAAGAGTACGATACGGTAATTCGCCACACCGACATACTTATAAGTGCTTCTCCGATGGCGGTTTTACAAAATTTATCCGGAGGCGGACGTCCGATTTATTTACAACGTCCTGATTATACACGAGATTTTAGTCCTTTATTTGAAGAAATGGGTATTCCTGTTGTTGATGGTTATGATAAAGAACGACTTATGGAAGTTATAAGTAAACAAAAATCAAAAAATTATCAAAAACATCAAAGAAGTAACAAAGAAGTAATGGAATTTATAAGAAATGCCCTCGTTTTATAGAAAATTAAACCTTTCTAACTTATGATATAGGGTTAAATTTCTAAATTAAGTGAGAAATGATGAAAGATGAAAGCAGAAGAGGCTTTATAGGTAAAGCCTTTGGTGCCGTCGCTGCTGTGGGTGGGGTTGCCTCACTTATCGCGATGAAGAAAACATGGGATCCGCTTCCAAGTGTTATGACAGCCGGTTTTACAACCGTTGACGTATCCGCTCTTGAAGCCAATAAGCTAGAAATCGCAGTATGGCGCGGTAAGCCGATTTTTATTCTTAAATATACGGAAGATATGAAACCAACCGATGGACGTACGGTTAAAGTTGGAGATTTTCATTATTCAGTTATGATTGGATTGTGTACGCATTTGGGCTGTATTCCTGCCTATCGCAATGATCAAAAAGATTTTAAATGTGCCTGTCATGGCGGAGAATTTTCTGCTGACGGTGTTAATAAATTTGGACCTCCTCCTCGTCCTCTTGATCTTCCTCCTTTTAAAATTGACGGAACAACCCTTGTTCTTGGTGAAGAAGGTCCTGAATATAAAGCTATGATGGCAAAAGCAGGAGGAGCATAAGATGGCAGAGTTTAAACAAGCAGATTCGTTGTACGAGTGGTTTGATCAGCGTTTAGGAATTGATAAATTCGTAAAAGTGATGATGACGGAGTATTGGATTCCTAAAAATATTAACTTTTTGTGGGCAATGGGTGTATTACTGACCGTTATGTTTACATTATTGGTTGTTTCAGGAATTTTCCTTTTGATGTATTACAAGCCGGATGTGGCTGCTGCATTTGATAGTGTCAACTATACTATTATGCAAGAAGTCGGATACGGATGGTTATTTCGACACATTCATGCCGTTGGCGCATCGGTTGTCTTTTTAGTTATTTACATTCACATGTTTACCGGTATCTATTATGGCTCTTATAAAAAAGGGCGTGAGATGATCTGGATCTCAGGGATGTTGTTGTTTGTACTTTTCTCAGCAGAAGGATTTAGTGGATACATGCTTCCATGGGGACAAATGTCATACTGGGCAGCATACGTTATTACTGAAATTTTTGGTG
This sequence comes from Sulfuricurvum sp., assembly GCA_024635855.1. The sequence continues at coordinate 20,903 of JAGXHZ010000060.1, read as the reverse complement.
GTATCCCTCTTATCGGCGGTGATTTGGTTGTATGGATTCGCGGTAACTTCTATGTTTCCGATTCAACCTTGACCCGTTTCTTTATGCTTCACGTTTTATTGATTCCTCTTGCGATCATCGGTGCGATTGTGGTTCACTTTTATGCACTTCGTTTCCCTCACGTTAATAACGAGGCAGGTGAATTTTTCGATTTTGATGAAGAGGCAGAGAAGTATCTTGCAGGGGATAAAAAGAACTCTAAAGTAGTTCCATTTTGGCCTGTATTTTTGTCTAAAGACTTTTTTGTTTTAGGCTTTTTCTTGTTGTTCTTTTTCTATTTGGTTTTCTTCCATTACGACTTTGCAATGGATCCTGTTAACTTTGATAAAGCGGATGGTCTTAAAACACCGGCACATATCTACCCTGAGTGGTATTTCTTGTGGAGTTATGAAGTGTTACGCGGATTCTTCTTTGAAATCGCCGGTATTTCAGGAAAATCGTTAGGTCTTATCGCGTTTGCCATTGCGAATGCAATTTTCTTTGTTATGCCATGGCTGGATCGCTCACCAATGGTAAAACCTGCAAATCAACGTCCGTATTTTAAGTACTGGTTCTGGTTCTTGATAGTAGATTTGATTGTCCTTACGGTATACGGTAAATTACCTCCGACCGGTGCAAACGCATGGGTTGGATTTGCTTCGTCAGCGACGTTCTTGGCATTGTTTATTGCATTGCCGTTTATTACGAAAGCAGAAGCTAAAAAAGTAGGGGGCAAATAATGAAAGAGTTTAAAATATTAGCAATTATTGCAGCTCTCGTAGGTATTACGTATTACGGGATTGAACCGTGTGCGCATCATGTTATGCATCCTGAGGTAAAAGCGGCCGATTTCACATTTGGTGATCTCAAAAATGTCGATACCTCATTGGCGGGAAATACTGAAAACGGTAAAGTTTTAGTAGAAGCCAACTGTATTGCATGTCATGCAATCGAATCAGCAGGTCACCCTGCCATGATGCCAAATGCTGATGCAGCAGCATCGTATGGTGTTGTTCCACCGGATTTGAGTCATTCTGGACGTATGTATGACAAGAACTATTTGGCTAACTTCATCTTTGATCCAGTCAGTGCTATGAAACTTGGTCATAAATATCCAGTAGGGGGAGCAAAAGCATTCCCAATGCCTGCTTACAACTGGATGACCCCTCAAGAGATTATGGACGTTGTAGCCTATCTTCAATCGGTTGCTCCAAAAGTAGCCGAGGGTAAAGAAGGGAATAAAGCAACCTATGATGCAGCATGTGGACGTTGTCATTCAATGAGCTATGCAAAATCTGAAGCGACAACGCCAAAAGATGCTATTAAAGCTTATATGGGTGCAACACCTCCTGATTTGTCTCAGTACATCAAGAGTCGTAAAGAGCACTACTTGCACGGCTTTATCAATGACCCTCATTTGTTGTTGGCAGGAACCTCTATGCCACGTGTCGGTTTGAATGAAAAAGCGCAAGAAGAAGTCATCGCATACATGGAAGAAATTGGGGATTCGAAAAAAGCTGAACGTGAAAGCGTTGGTCTTTGGGTAATGCTCTATACATTGGTATTCGCAATTTTGGCCTATTTGTGGAAACGCAAAATTTGGTCAGAAGTTCACTAAGGAGTAACGGATGAAAATAGTAAAAATTTTAACCCTCACAGCACTTTTGAGTGTTGGTGCGGCAGCAGACGATACTCTGGCATTAAATATGAGTCAAATGGAAAACGGTTTGAGTAATATTCAAAAAGGGTTCCTTTATAATACTCCGGCATTGATCAAAGGGGGTGTAAGTGATGTTCAAAAAGCTAACGCCCTTTTTCACAATATGGATGTAACCAAAAAATATTTGCCGAAAGACAAACAGCATATGAGCAATATTGCTTTTAATGCATCAAAACGCATTGATGGGGCTTCGGCTGATCTTTTAAAAGCTCTTGATAAAAAAGAGTATTCTAAAGCACATCAATCGTACTCTGAAATCGTGAATGCATGTACGGCATGTCACGCAGTTGTTCGCAGCTGGTAAGAAAAACTACGTAGGATTTGCCTCATTCGAGGCAGATTTTTCCTCTAATTCCCCTACTAAATAAAACTCCAAACTACTTTTAGATACACTCGCGCATTGCTCCTCTTTATATAATTTTTCAAGGATAGTCGTGTTAATAGATAGTTATGGCAGAACCGTTGATTACTTGCGTGTTTCAGTAACGGAACGATGTAATTTTAGATGTCAGTATTGTATGCCTGAAAAACCTTTTTCATGGGTTCCAAAAGAGAACCTTCTTAGTTTTGAAGAGCTGTTTGAATTTATCAAAGTGTCCATTGATTCGGGTGTTAAAAAAATCCGTATTACCGGTGGAGAGCCACTGTTGCGTGAAGATCTTGATCGTTTTGTAAAGATGATTCATGATTACAAAAATGACATTGATTTGGCGATGACGACCAATGCTTATTTACTAAAAGGTGCTGCACAAAAACTGTATGATGCAGGGCTTCGCCGTATTAACGTTTCGATTGATTCTCTCATCCCCGATATAGCCGAAAAAATCGCTAAAAAAGATGTTTTAAGCCATGTACTAGCAGGGATTGAAGAGGCGTTGAGTGTTGGTTTTAGAATTAAAGTAAACATGGTTCCGATGAAAGGGATGAATGATGCTGAGATTTTGGATGTATTGGAGTTTTGCAAAGAGCGAAACATGACAGTTCGTTTTATCGAATACATGGAAAACGTTCATGCCGAAGTTGATATTAAAGGGATGCAGAGTTTTGAACTCTTAGAGATTATCGGAAGTCGTTATTCTTACAGTGATGAAGGATTTGACGGGCACTCACCGTCGCATTATTATAAACTTGAAAATGGATACGAGTTTGGGATTATCGAGCCTCATAAGGATGATTTTTGTGCGAAGTGCAATCGTATCCGGTTAACTGCTGAGGGAAACTTGATCCCATGTTTGTATTTCGATGAGGCGATGAGTATTCGAGATGCCATACGACGCGGAGATATAAAAGAAGCGGCTTTGGTTCTCAAAGAAGTCATTCGAACGAAGCCAGAGAAAAATCGTTGGAGTGATCCTGACGGTGAACTCTCAAAGCGTGCATTTTATGAGACAGGGGGATAAAGATGCTTTATCTAGTTGAACATTTTTACTCCGTCCAAGGCGAGGGGAAATACGTCGGTACCCCCTCACTTTTTTTCCGTTTTGGGGGATGTAACCTGAAGTGCGAGGGATTTGGATGCAGTGAGATAACTCCTGATGGACGTGAAATTATCGGATGCGATACGGTGTATGCAGTCGATCGTAAAGGTTTTGGTGAGTTATGGCAGGAAGTAGAATAGCTTCAAACGCTGATTTGGATTATGAACGGTTATCGTCTTCCTCCTCATGTTGATGTTGTTCTTACAGGCGGTGAACCTCTGATTTATGCGAATGAACCGATTTTTGTTGAGTTTATCGACTATTTGATTTCGCAGGGTCACCGAGTAACGTTTGAAACCAATGCGACGATTACTCCCGATTTTGTTAAATACCCTTTTTATAAAGAAGCTATTTATGCGTTGTCGGTAAAACTTTCAAATAGCGGTGAACCTTTGGAAAAACGGTATAAAAGCGACGTCATTAGCACTATTATCGCCAACGCCAGTGGGAGCTTTTTTAAGTTCAGTGTCGATGAACCATCTTTGGTAAGTGTTCTCGAAGCAGAGATAGATGAAATTATTTCTTCCCATCCGTATACGAGCGTCTATTGTATGCCTTTAGGTGGTGATAAAGCCCATATTGAAGCGAACTGCGAAGCGGTTATTGAGTTTTGCAAACGACTCGGATTTATTTACAGTGACCGTTTACATATTCGTATCTGGGATCAAAATCATGGAGTGTAGATATCTACTATTCCCGTCATTTCCGCGAAGGCGGAAATCTAGCTTTCTTTAATAATCTACTATTTTATTTGCATTTTCTTTCTATTGAAAAAGGCTCGAAGAAGTCAGCAATAGGGACGTTTAATATTTTACTAATTTTATAAAGCTGAACGATGTTGAAATGCTGCCCATTCTTTCTGATTTCTATACAGCCAAAATAAGAAGCACTACTGTATCCCATTTCTGTTGCTAATTTGAGCTGACTGTACCCTTTGGCTTTTCTAAATTTGACAACGTTGGATGAGATTAAATCTAACAGCTCACTCGCTTCGGTATCCAATTGTTCGTACATACTATTTTCAACACCTTATATGGTGTTGGATTATAGGAATTCAGGCCTTCCTAATGCAACCATATATGTAGTGGTGTATTTTGTGTGTAGTATGGTAATTCTTTGATAAATAATTAATATATCAGAAGTAAATAGAGACAAATTTAGTTGAAATGCTATAAACTTATTCATAACGGCATACATTAAAAGACGTGATTTCTGTAATGGGATCTAGAATTGTTACATGTAAAGGATTTCATATTATGAAACTAATGTTAAAACCACATATAATTGCTCCTATAATAGCTCTATTTTTATTGGCTGGGTGCTCTTCTCATCAAGTAAAAATCGAACAAGCTCCACCTGTAAAATACGAAAGTCTAGGTAAAGCAGAAGGGTCTGCAAGTGGTTCGCTGGGATTGATCGCTACCGCGTATAATTTTATACCTATTGGTCTCAATTCAAGAAGTGAACGTGCTTATGAAAATGCTTTAGAAAGTGTTTCAGGTTCTACGGGTCTTATTAACGTCACTTATCAAGAAAATTGGTTTTGGTGGGTCATTGGAACAGCTCGAACTGTTACAATTACGGGTGATGCTATCAAGGAGATAAAAGAATGAAGACAATTAAACAACTCCTAAGCGTTGCTACAATTGCTATGTTGACTATGTGGTTTACTGGATGTGCAGGTAAACCAATTACTTTTAAAAGTGTTGATCCAAAAAGTTACGCTGACGTAAAAGATAAAGGGCGAACAATCACTGCTTCAGCAAGTGGATTTCAATTACTTTTATTGATTCCAATTAGTGTTAACACACGTCATGAGAGTGCTTATGGGCAATTGTTGGCACAAGCGAATGGTGATTATATTACTGATGTAAAAATCGAAGAGTCTTGGACGTATGCTTTTGTAGGTACTGTATATACAACAACTATTACAGCTACAGCTTATCCTAAAAAATAAAAAAGGACAAAAATGAAATTATTAAGAATCATCACGTTGGGTTTATCGGTAGGTGTAATATTGTTACTTAGTGGATGTGCTTCTAAAGCAACCATGGAAAATATGGTGTATAAAAATGGCATCAATCAACAATATAGTCCTGCACTGAAAGAATCTATCGAAATAGAAAGCATATCTGGAGGACATATTACAGTACCGGTATATATATCCGAAATCGGTGATGATGAATTTAAGGATGCTGTAAAACATAGTCTCATAGCTGAAAAGTTATACTCAGATAATGGTAGATATAAATTGATTATTGAAATTAATGATATGGATCATCCTATGTTTGGTTTGGATCTCAAGGTTACATTGGATATTAATTACCGATTGATTGATTCAAAAACAAATAAGGAAGTACTAAATAAAAAGATTGTAAGTTCATATACTGCTACTTTTGGTGATGCAGCATTAGCCATAAAAAGACTTAGATTAGCAAACGAGGGATCTGGGAGAGAAAGCATTAAAGCGCTCTTGATGGAATTATCAAAATTACAAATCGATCCAAATGAAGTATCAGTTATTAAATAATGCCACATATACTTTGGGGGCATTAAGAAATCTCATATTCAGTAGTATACAACTATATAAGGAAGGTGGCTTTTACGTTACTCCTTTTCTCATTCCCAAGCTCAAACTTCAGCTTGGGAATGCATACCTCAGTCGAAATCACCCATTAATAATAAAACCTTGACACCCCTCCTCTAAAACACTACAATTGTATCTACAAAATAATCAAAAGAGGTCGATGATGAAACAAGCGATTAATATTCGCCTCGAAAAAGAAGTAATCGAGACATTGGATGAGTATGCATCAGAACTGAATAAGACACGTACAGGACTTATCGAAAAAGCGATAGAGTTGTATTTTGATACTCTGGATGAAATGGTGGCAGATAAGCGGATCGATAACCTCAAGAGTGGAAAATCATCTCTTGTCTCCCTTGAAGAAGTATTTAAATTAGCTGGAATTAATGTTTAAAGTTGCATTTGAGAAAGAGGCACAAAAAGAGTTTTTAAAACTCAATGATGAAGCAAAAAATCTCATTGCCAATAAAATTTTAGATCTCCAATCAGGTAATTTCACGGGAGACAAAGCTCTCAAAGGAAAGCACAAGGGAAAATTCCGCAAACGTGCCGGAAATTATCGGGTGATCTATCTTCGTGAAAATGAGCTTTTGCTTATTGCAATCATTCGTGTAGCACACCGTAAAGAGGTATATTTATGATTATCCGTAAACTTTTTAAATTTGAAAACGCTCACGTCGTTCGTGGCTGTTCCACTCAACGGTGTCGTGCGTCGATTCACGGTCATTCGTATAAAGTTGAAGTATTACTCGAATCGCAATACCTCGATAACGGTCAGATGATTTACGATTTTGGTTTGATGAAACAGGGGATGAAAGAGCTGATCGATGCATTTGATCATGCGGTAGCTCTTTGGGATGGGGATGATGCCCAGTATATTTCCGATATGAAAAAGCATTCAAACCGTTGGGTGCTCATACCAGTTTCTCCTTCCGCAGAGCAGTTTAGCCGCCTTATTTTCGTGATGCTAGATAAGCTGTTGTGGTTTACCAAAACGGTCAACGGAGAAAAAATGGTGCGTCTGAGCAGTATCATCGTCCATGAAACGGATACGGGATACGCACAATGTTTTCGTGAAGATGCTTATTCAGATATTATGGGACTGATTGACCTCGATAAAATCTATTTTAGCGATGAAATATGTCAGGAATGGAACGATCCCAAGTTGTGGGAGAGAGTTAAAAGCGGAGAAGGATTTACCAATCCCACAACTGTTTAAAAGGTCACTAACGATTTTTGCTCATTGGAACTCATAGACCATCGTGTTGGGATAATTTTTACTTCTGAACCTTTTTCAAATCCTTCCACCTTTGCATCCACCATCATAAAGCTATTCGCCCGAGACAACGGGAGTATCATCCCTGGTCCAAAAACGGGGGATGGGGTGAAAGCGGCTCCATCAAACCAGCCTGGAATGAGCGAACGTCGTCCTTTTTTCATTTTAAAAGGCGCTCCTATTTTTGTGGTGATGGTGCTGAGATATTTATCACTTTGACCGCTAAGTGCCATAATCGCACTTTGGCCAAAGAGTTCAAAACACAGTGCTGCAGCAAGCGGGTTTCCGGGAAGATTGAGGATGAGGGTAGAGCCAATACGACCAAAAGTAGTGGGCTTACCGGGTTTGATTTCAACCGATTCAAAGAGTGTTTCCATCCCAAGAGTGCTAAACGCCTCTTTAGTATAATCCGCATCTCCGACACTTACTCCTCCAGAGGTGATGATAAAATCGGCATCCAGTGTGCTTTTGATATGGCTTTGAATGCTTTCCATGGTATCTTCAGCCGTTCCTGTAAAGATGACATTGCATCCGAGTTCGCGTGCGCGTGCCGCGAAGGTTGGGGTATTGGTATTGTAAAGCTGATGCGATTCAATTGTTTCAAAATGCATTTTAAGCTCATTTCCTGAAGCAAACAAGGCAACACGCGGTGATCTGAAGGCCCGCACGTGAGTACGTCCTTGAGAGGCAAGCAAGGTGAGATGGTGAGCATGAAGCAGTGTTCCATTTTTGAGGAGCAATGTGCCTGCTTGAATGTCTTCCCCTTTGAGTCGTATGTGCTGAGACGCTTTGATGGTAGAGGGGAGGGTGACGTTGTTGTCGATAAGGGTCACTTCTTCGATGGGAACAATGGCTTCACACCCTTGAGGAATCTTTGCACCGGTCATAATACGGATGCATTGATCTTCAACCATACGAATATCGTCTTTATCCCCTGCAAAAATTACGCACGATTGAGGCAGAGTTTTACCCGCATCACCGATCGTAACAGCGTATCCATCCATAGCGGAATTATCATACGGCGGGAGGCAGTGAGATGCAATAATTTCTTCCGCCAATACTCGACCAAGAGCATTTTCAATAGGAATGATTTCACTTCCAAGAGGGTGCGCATGCGCGTATATAAGTGCTAAAGCCTCTTCAACGGTTACTGCCATGTAAACTCCCTTGCCACGTTTTAAGTGATTATAGACAAAATAGGGTAAAATCTCCTTTATGGAAGCTATGTATACAATGGGATTAGAAATCCACACGGTCGGGGTTATGATGTTGATGGGAGTCGTAATGTTCAACATTACGATGCTTGCTTTGAGCAATCAGGTGATTCGTTATGCCAAACGGATGCGAATTGTTATGCCGATCTCGGCATCATTAATTGCGTTGATTCTCTTGACGGGTGCGATAATGATGGCAGCAAAACATTTGCATTTTACTTTTGCTAATGATGCGATGATTGTAGTGGGTATCGTGATGATTATTTTGGAAGCCAAGCGATATAAAACACTCAAGCGTCGTACGGATATTACGCAAGAGGGGGCATTTGCTCTTTATAAACGTAAAGCATTTCGTTATTTAGGAATAGAAATGACGTTATTGCTTGGTATAACACTTTGGATGATCGTATGAAGTTTATGCTCGATCCAAAAGCAGGTTCAGATGAGCTGATTATTTCAGGCGAAGAGTACAAATATCTGATCAAAGTTCGTCGTCACGTAGTGGGTGATCTCATTGTCTTTCGCCATCGTGATACGTTGAATATCGCTCATCATTATCGCTTAGAGAAAACCGATGGACGCAATGGCTATTTTGTCCGTGAGAGTTCATTAAACTCTCTTTGCGAAGCACCTAAAAAGCTTCATATCGGATGGTGTATCGTTGATCCAAAAACGATTGAAAAAACTTTGCCTATGCTGATGGAGCTTGGCGTTTCAAAAATCACGTTAATCCATTGCAAACGTTCTCAGCGAAATTTTCGACTCGATTTTGAGCGATTTAATCGCATTATGGAAAGTGCCATGATGCAATGCGGGCGGACTTCTTTGATAGAATTTTTTGAAACTCCAGCGCTTAGTACATTTTTGAATGCAAATCCAGAAGCGATTGTTCTCGATTTTGGCGGGGAAGCTTTGGATCAAAATGAAACTTTTGAAACCGTGGTGATTGGATGTGAGGGGGGCTTTGATGAGAGTGAGCGTAAATCGTGCAGTTCACACCGCATTCGCCATTTTAATCTGCCAATGGTTTTGCGCTCTGAGACCGCAGCCGTGGCGATTGCCGCGATGAGGTTGTAAATTTAAAAAGTTTTGGATATAATTCGCGTCCAACAATCCGTCCCCAGGTATGGATGTAAAACTCAAACCGATTGACGTACAACGCCGTCACTCACAAGGTAATATTATGAAAAAAGAACTTCACCCTAATACTGTTGAATGTACTGTTAGCTGCGCATGCGGTAACACATTCACAACAACAAGCACAAAAAATGCTATTCGTGTTGATATTTGTAATGAATGTCACCCGTTTTATACCGGTTCTGAGCGCCAAGTAGACACTGCTGGACGTATCGACAAGTTCAAAAAACGTTACGCGTTAAATCAGTAATTAGAACGCCATCGAGGCAAAAGCCCCGATGGCTTCACTAGCCACTAAGGCACTGAAGCTAGCCTCTAGCGAGGCAGATTTTTCTTGAATCATAGAAAAAACTAAAATTAAAGAGAGAATAATGTTATCTCTTGTACCTACTCCTATCGGTAATATTTCCGACATCTCCATTCGTTCCCTTGAAGTTCTCTCTACTGCTGACATAATTTTGTGTGAAGATACGCGTGTTACTAAAAAACTCATACACTTACTCAAAGAACGTCATAATCTCACGACGAGTGAACCACAGTTTTTAAGTCTTCATTCTCACAATGAAGCAGAATTTGTTTCCAAACTAACCCCCGATTTTTTTAATGCGAATGTACTGTATGTCAGTGATGCGGGAATGCCGGGAATTAGTGATCCGGGGCAATTGCTGGTACGGTATTGTTTAGATAATGGGGTTAAGTACGATATTTTACCGGGAGCCAATGCGGTATTGAGTGCATTCGTCGCGAGTGGCTTTTGTGAGACAAAAATGCTCTTTTTCGGATTTTTACCGCACAAAGGCAATGACCGTTCCGCTGCCCTTCAAGAGGCTCTTTTCAACGGTTATACTACCGTGCTCTATGAATCTCCCAAGCGTTTGGATAAACTACTTCATGAACTTGTCGTTTCGGCACCTTTGCGCCGCGTATTTTTGGCAAAAGAGATTACCAAAAAGTATCAGCGTTTTTATCAAGGGACAGCTTCTGAATTACTCTCCAAAATGGAGGGAGAAATTCGAGGTGAATGGGTCGTGGTTATCGAAGCTTCCGCTTCTTGCGGTGCAAGTTTGAATGAAGCCGACATACTTGCTCTCGATATACCTAAAAAAGCGGCATCCAAGCTCATCGCCAAAATTACCGGCGAAAACCCAAAAGAGTGCTATACGCGCCTCTTAAACTTATAAGGATAAATATGCTCATTTACGGAAAACAACCAGTATTTTATGCACTTGAACGACATCGCGATCGGATAAAAACACTCTATCTTGCCAAAGAGATAGATAAAAAAGAGTACGGTCAATTGATGAAAATGGGCTTTGAAATTAAGAGAATTCCAGAGATTGCAGCCCAATCCATGGTTAAAGGGGGAAATCATCAAGGCTACATTGCCGAGATTTCTCAAATTGTCCCGTATGCTTCTCCTTTTTTGAAAAAATGCGGTTTTATCGTCGTATTAAGCTCTATCACCGATATGGGAAATATGGGTTCGCTAGTGCGAAGTGCGTATGCTCTTGGAGTGGAAGCTCTTGTGATTACGGGTATCCGAGAACCAAACTTGGAAGCGTTAATCCGAACGAGCAGCGGGGCGGCACTAGACTTGCCTATTGTTGTTGTCCATAATATCCATGATGTTATGCATGAGCTTAAGCAGTCAGGATTTACCCTTTATGGGGCAACACTTGAGGGAAAAAATGTGAGAGAGATGAGTTTTGATTCCAAGCGTGCGTTGATTTTAGGCAGTGAGGGCGAGGGCTTAAGCGGTCGTGTTGAAAAAGGGCTTGACCACGGTGTATTCATTGAGATGGCACATGATTTTGATTCACTTAATGTGGGAGTAGCCGGAGCAATTTTAATGGAGAGAATGCGATGAGCACTATTACGTCCTTTGAAGATTTGCAAGAGCTTGGGGCAAATAGTATTCATGAGCGTACCCATATTTCACGAGCTAAACTTGAACAGGTATTGCATAAATCTTTTGATGAATTAAAGCGTGTTCAGTTTATGGGCTTTGTTTCTATTTTGGAGCGTGAGTACGGGGTAAATCTTGAATCATTGCGCAGTGAATATGATGCTTATGTTGGTCTTAATCCTGATATAGCTATTGAAAAACCGTCTGCTGTCTTACAAGCTTCTTCTAATTCGCGTACGTTGTGGATTTTTGGGGCTATAGGCGCAGTGATCGTCTTAATGATAATAGGTTCGATGATGCAAGGGAAACTCAGCATTGCTCCCAAAGAAGAAGTTATGGAGTTAAGCAGTGCAGCCATCGAGGTTGTAGACAGTAACTCAAGTGAAATAAATGCCAGTGACGTGAATGCGATCATTGATATTAATATGACTGAAATCAATGCAACACAGCTCACACAAGAACACAACAAGAGCATTATCAGTATGGATACAGAGGGTAAGATTTTAAATTTTGCGGATGTTCTTAGTATCAAACCCTCTTCAAAAGTATGGGTAGGAATGATGGATTTGGCAACGGGAGAAAAAACGCAAAAAGTTACCAAAGATCCTATTTTGATTGATAGCACTAAGAGCTGGCTTTTCGTTTTTGGACACGGTCGTTTAGAGATAGTGACTTCTTCGGGCAATAAGATACTAAAAGAGAGAAATACGGTTTGGTTTACGTATGAAAATGGATCTCTTCAGCAGCTTACATTGGAAGAATTTAATATTAAAAACAAGGGAAGCAACTGGTAGTGAAGCTTCTTGTTTGGTTCGTAATTTTTACTTTTTCATTAGCAGCAGGTGATGTCAAAACAGAAGTCCATCTCCGTGTTGATCACGGGAATATTCTCTCTTCTAAAATCATTCTTCAAGCTTTTAGTACCATTGGACAGCGTGTTAGTATTCGTCATTATGAAAGCGATGGCGAGATGACACGCATGGAAATTTCTTTAAGCGGCAGAAAACTTTTCCAGCCCAAATCCTTTAGTGAAATTTTACGCGATAATGGTTTTATTATTACCGCAGGAACTGTTCGGGATAAAAAATGGATCATAGAGATAGATGCTTCTTCGTTGCTTTGGCAAGTACCGGCGATTACCCCTGATGAAGGGGCGCAGATGGAAAAAACGGCAGTTCCTTCATGGTTTGTCGTTAATCAATCCAATGCATTAACCATTGAAGCACCTTATGGCAATAAGTGGTACCCTGAGATAGCCGTATTGGACGCGAATATGGAAATTCTTAGTTCAATTCGTACGTTCAAAGCAGAAGAAAGAATGAGTTTTGCTCTACCAGCGGGCGCCATGTATTTAAAAATTGCCAACACCAATGGGATGAAACTTCTTAAAGAAGGAATGTGGATTGAACACTACAAGGAGGAGTAATAAGGGAATAAAATACCCTTATAAGCTTGAGAGTAGTCGAAAAGTGCTAGAATTGCACAATTTTTTAATGGCAGGTACACATCATGTTTGATGAAATCCAATTTGATCGAATTAAACGACTTCCAAAATACGTTTTTGCTGAAGTAAATGAGCTAAAAATGGCTCGCAGACGCGCTGGTGCGGATGTTATTGATTTTAGTATGGGAAATCCTGACGGTGATACCCCTGAGCATATCCGCGAAAAACTGATCGAATCAGCTCAAAAAACCAAAACTCATGGTTATTCAGCATCAAAAGGGATTCCAAAGCTTCGCGGGGCGATTTGTGACTGGTATAAACGTCGTTATGACGTTGATCTTGATCCTGAAACCGAAGCCGTCGCAACAATGGGGTCAAAAGAGGGATATGCGCATTTGGCATACGCTATTACCAATCCGGGAGATGTTGCCGTTGTCCCTGATCCTACCTATCCGATTCACTCGTATGCCTTTATTCTTGCAGGCGGAAATGTCCAAAAAATGGAACTTCCGTTTGATGAAGATTACAAAGTTGATGAGGACCTCTTTTTTGAGCGCCTTGAAACGGCATTTCACATCTCATTTCCTAAACCGAAATATGTGGTGGTAAACTTTCCGCACAACCCTACAACAGCTACGGTAACGCCTGATTTTTATACCCGTATTGTTGCCATGGCAAAGCGTGAACGTTTTTACATTATCAGCGATATTGCGTATGGGGATTTGACGTTTGATGGATACAAAACTCCATCGATTATGTCTGTACCCGGGGCAAAAGATGTAGCAGTTGAGAGTTTTACCCTCTCTAAAAGCTACAATATGGCGGGATGGCGCGTTGGCTTTTTCGTTGGTAACCCTAAGCTCATTGGAGCACTTCAGAAAATTAAAAGCTGGCTGGATTATGGGATGTTTACCCCAATCCAAGTAGCAGCAACAGTAGCTCTTCAAGGCGATCAAAGCTGTGTCCAAGAAATTACGGATAAGTACGATCATCGTCAAGATGTTTTACTTGAAGCATTTAACCGTGTCGGATGGCCGGTTCGTCGTAATCAAGCTTCTATGTTTGTATGGGCACGTATACCGCAGTGTGCTCGACATTTAGGGAGTTTAGAATTTTCAAAACGTCTTTTAGTCGAAGCCAATGTAGCCGTTGCACCGGGGATTGGTTTTGGAGAATACGGGGATGAGTATGTTCGTATTGCCTTGATCGAAAATGACAAGCGTATCCGACAAGCAGCAAAAAATATCAAGAACTTTTTACTGCAGTTTGAATGTAAGGGTGCATAAGTGATTCGTGTTGGTGTATTAGGAGTTGGGACGGTAGGACGCGCCGTTGTTGAAATTTTAGAAGAAAATGCTGCCATTATTTCAGCACGTGCGGGTGAAGACATTGTCGTTAAAAGCGGTGCCGTTCGGGATGTCAGTAAGGTAAGTGATTTAAGTATCGCGATTACCACCGATCCGTATGAGATTATAAATGATCCAGAGATTGATATTATTGTTGAATTGATGGGAGGCGTTGAGCTTCCGTTTGAGCTTTTAAAAAGTGCATTGGCCAGTAAAAAAGCGATAGTTACAGCCAACAAGGCGCTTCTCGCGTATCACCGATATGAACTACAAGAGATTGCAGGCGATTTGCCGTTTGAATTTGAAGCGAGTGTTGCCGGAGGAATTCCTATTATTAACGCCTTGCGTGATGGTCTTTCTGCTAATCATATCCTTTCCATTATGGGGATTATGAACGGTACTTGTAACTTTATGCTTACTAAAATGATGGAAGAGGGTGTTGCTTTTGATGCGGTTTTAGCCGAAGCACAGGCTTTGGGATACGCAGAAGCAGATCCTACTTTCGACATCGGAGGATTTGATGCGGCTCATAAACTTCTGATTTTAGCTTCCATTGCGTATGGGATTGATGCCAAACCTGAAGAGATACTCATTGAGGGAATTGAGGGGATCACCCAAGCGGACATTGCCTTTGCAAAAGAGTTTGGATATACCATCAAGCTTTTGGGTATTGCCAAGCGTGATGGAGCAGAAGTAGAACTGAGAGTTCATGCTACTCTGGTTAAGCAAGAGGCAATGATTGCCAAGATTGATGGAGTTATGAACGGTATCAGTGTTGTCGGTGACCGTGTAGGTGAAACACTGTATTATGGTCCGGGTGCCGGCGGAAATGCAACGGCGAGTGCTGTCGTTGCCAATATTATTGATATTGTTCGTTCAGGTAAACGCTCTCCGATGCTTGGATTTAATCACCCGCTTGAAGAAGGATTGCGTCTCAAAAGTGCCGATGATATTCGTTCTAAATACTATTTACGGCTTCGTATTACCGATAAAGCGGGAATCTTGGCAAAGATTACTCAGCTCTTTGCTAATCATGCGATATCTATAGAAGCAATGATACAGCGCCCTTTTGCACAAGAGTGCGCTCATTTACTGATTTCTACCCATGAAGCACGAGAATGTGATATTCGTTCTTTAATGAAAGAGTTAGAATCCTTAGAAACAGTTCTTGAATCTCCCTATATGATAAGGATTGTATAAATACAATCCTTATTATTTGATCTGACACAAAAGGGATGCATCCCTTTTGTTCCGCTAGTCGCTTTGGCTACTAAAGTTTGCCTTTTCTAGGCAGAAATCCTCTCCTATCGTCTTAATAAAACTTTAACGTAAACTTATGTACAATACGCGTCCACTTTGCCCTCTTGGACAAGCAACATTGAGTATTTATAACTGCGTAGGCGTAGTTACAAGTATTGGTGCGTATATGATGTGCACCTACGAGAGAGGCAAAGGATTACAATATCGGAGCTTGACAATGAAAGTTCGTTCTTCAGTGAAGAAAATGTGCGACGATTGCAAAATCATCAAGCGCAAAGGGGTTGTTCGCGTAATATGCAAAACCCCAAAACATAAACAAAGACAAGGATAAGCATGGCACGTATTGCTGGTGTGGACTTACCTAAGAAAAAACGTCTAGAGTATGCATTAACTTATATCTATGGTATTGGTTTGCATACATCACGTAAGATTTTAGATGCTACTGGGCTTGATTATAACAAGCGTGTATATGAGCTAAGCGAAGATGATGCGGCGACTCTTGCTAAAGAGATTCGTGCGAGTAACATCATCGTAGAGGGTGACCTTCGTAAGCAAGTTGCTATGGATATTAAAGCGTTGATGGATATCGGTTCTTACCGTGGTCTTCGTCATCGTAAAAGTCTCCCATGCCGTGGTCAAAAAACCAAAACTAATGCTCGTACCCGCAAAGGTAAGAAGAAAACTGTCGGCTCAGCCACAAGATACGGGATTAGCGTATGGCAAAAAGAAAAGCAACCCGTAAAAAAGTTATTAAAAAGAATATTGCTAAGGGTATCGTGCATATCCTAGCATCATTCAATAATACTCTTGTAACCGTAACGGACGAGATGGGTAACATGATCGCATGGAGCTCAGCTGGTGCTCTTGGGTTCAAAGGATCTAAAAAATCGACTCCTTTTGCTGCTCAACAAGCAGTAGAAGATGCGATGGGTAAAGCAATGGTCCACGGTATTAAAGAAGTGGGAATTAAAGTTCAAGGTCCAGGTTCTGGCCGTGAAACTGCAGTTAAAAGTGTTGGTGCTATCGAGGGTTTACGTGTTTCTTATATGAAAGACGTTACTCCACTACCACACAATGGTTGTCGTGCGCCTAAGCGCCGACGCGTGTAAGGAGCTAAGGTATGGCAAGATATAGAGGACCCGTAGAAAAAATCGAAAGAAGATTCGGTGTAAGCCTTGGCCTAAAAGGCGAGCGTCGCTTAGCAGGTAAAAGTGCTCTCGACAAACGTCCTTACGGACCTGGCCAACATGGTCAACGTCGTACAAAAATTTCTGAATACGGTACACAGCTTCGTGAAAAACAAAAAGCGAAGTTTATGTACGGTTTGAGCGAAAAGCAAATGCATTCATTGTTTGATGAAGCAAAGCGTCGCCAAGGAAATACAGGTACGAACTTAGTAATGTTGTTAGAGCAGCGTCTTGACAATGTTGTTTACCGTATGGGCTTTGCAACGACTCGTCGTTTTGCACGTCAATTGGTAAATCACTGTCACGTACTCGTTGATGGCAAGCGTGTTGATATCCCTTCTTACCGTGTTAAACCGGGACAGAAAATTGAGATTAACGAAAAAAGCAAAAAGAATAACCAAGTTGTTCGTGCGATGGAGCTTACCAACCAAACAGGTCTTGCTGGATGGGTTGATATCGATCAAGCAAAAGTATTTGGTATCTTTACACGTCTTCCAGAGCGTGAAGAGGTTGTTATTCCTGTTGAAGAGCGTCTAATCGTTGAGCTTTACTCGAAATAATCACTAAATAAAGGGCACTCAGCATGAAAAAAATTAAAACTTCTCCGCTTCTACCAAAAGAGTTTGTCGTTGAACAAATCAGCGCGAATGAAGCGAATATTATTGCCTATCCGTTTGAAACAGGATATGCGGTTTCGATTGCTCACCCGATTCGCCGCTTTTTGTTAAGCAGCTCAGTAGGGTTTGCCCCAATCGGGATTAAAATTGAGGGTGCTAAGCATGAGTTTGACTCTGTGCGCGGTATGCTTGAAGATATTTCAGATTTTATTATAAACCTTAAAGGGATCCGTTTTAAATTAAAAAACGGTCTTAAAGAAAAAGAGATTGCTTACACTTTTGCAGGCCCTTGCGAAATTCACGGCAGTGATTTGGAGAATGACGATGTTGAAATCGTTACTCCAAATGAATTTTTGGCAACATTGAATGAAGATGCAACATTAAATTTTTCAATCAAAATTTTCCAAGGTATCGGATATGCTGCAAGTGAAGATATTCGTGAATTGTTAGGTGATGGCTACATCGCATTGGATGCTTATTTTACACCGGTTCGTCGTGCGACTTATGCAATCGACAATGTTCTTGTAGAAGATAATCCAAATTTTGAAAAAGTAATTATCAACATCGTCACCGATGGACAAATTTCTCCGGTAGATGCATTTAAAAATGCATTGGATGTTATGTATGCTCAAATGGCTGTTTTTAACAGTGAAGTGAGCATCAAATCAGCCAACCCAACCGTTGAACGTAATGATGAGCATCCTGAACTTAAACGTTTGGGTGCACGTATTGAAGAGCTTGGATTAAGCGCACGTAGCTTTAACTGCTTGGACCGTTCAAATATCAAATACATTGGTGAAATCGTTATGATGAGCCAAAATGATTTGAAAGAAGTGAAAAACCTCGGTAAAAAATCGTTTGAAGAAATTTTAGAAAAAATTACGGAATTCGGTTACGCAGTAGGACAAGAGCTTGCAGATGATTTAGTCAGTGCAATCAAAAAGAAAATCGAAGCTGAATAAGCTTTAATATAATAGTAGAGGAAGTATCTCATGAGACATCGTCACGGATACCGTAAGTTAGGCCGAACAAGCTCACATCGTGAAGCGTTGTTGACCAATCTTAGTATTTCATTGTTTGAGCATGGTAAAATTGAAACAACGTTGATTAAAGCAAAAGAATTACGTTCATTTGCTGAAAAATTAATTACAACTGCACGTGTTGGTGATGCAAATGCGCATCGCTCAATATTTGCTGTTTTACAAAATAAAGAAGCAACAAAAAACCTTCTTGGCGAAGTTGCTCCTAAATATACTGAGCGTAACGGCGGATATACTCGTATCGTTAAAACTCGTATTCGTCGTGGTGATGCTACACATATGGCAACTATTGAACTCGTCTAACGAGTTCAACACCCCCACCGCTTAAAAAGAACTTCATCTAAAAATTACCATCATTGCATTACTCCTTGTTTAGTCCAAATTTCTTATAGTGTCATGATGAATTCGCAGTAAAAAAAGGGTAAATGATATGATTCCTTTCACAGATGAAGAGTTGATGCAGCCAGTGCGTCAAGTTATTGATAAAATACGTCCCTCCCTCGCACTTGATGGTGGTGATATTGCTTTTTTAAATGTTAAAAATGGAACGGTATATGTACAGTTACAAGGGGCATGTGTTGGATGCGGAAGCAGCGGTAATACTCTTAAATACGGAGTAGAACGTCAACTTCGCATGGATATACATCCTGAACTGACCGTTGTAAATGTTCCGCTCGGGATGGAAGATTCAATTGAATCACTTTAATTTTTACTTTTTGACGATATAGTTATAAATACTGGAGGGATATTATGAAAACAAACAAATACTCCAAAACCCTCACTCTTGCTAATGAGCATTTTATGGCGGGTCAATACCGTGATGCCTTGAGAGATTATTCTTTAGTACTGCGTGAGGATCCTTTATCCAAAGAAGCGTATAACGGTGCTATTTTATGTGATATGGCAATGAGCGGTGAAGGTGGTGCGGAAGCACTGTTTGATTATTATGCAATTTTACGCAATGAAGATGCCGAGTCAGCAGATGTCGTTATTTCTGAAATACTTGAAACCATGGATGGAACACTGGAACAATTAGCCGGATTGTTTAGTGAGGGACTTGGGCAACGGTTAGAATTTGCCGATGGTATTATGTACTCTGAATTTAAAGAACTGGTTCTTAATGAAAATGACTTCAAGCGTATTTTTGAGAATATTATGTTTTCAACACGCGTTATTATTACCGAAAAAGAAGACTTTGTTGATTTCTTGGATAATTTGATTGATAATGGATACAAAGAGATGGCATTAAGTTATTTAGAGAGTGCATTGGGTGTATATCCTAATGATACACAGCTTCGCAATCTGCTTCGTCGTTTGGCAAAAGGAGATGAGATTGAAAATTGAGATTTCCAATCAGCCTTATCGTTATATTTCTGAAAACTCGATGGAATGTGATAATACATGTGCATTTTTAATGACCAAACAAAATGAAAAATTTAAAACGGATGCTCTGGCAAGAGGAGCCCATACTATTTTAAGCCCTGATGAATGTTGGAGCCTTTTTGGTCTAAATCGGATAAAAGTAGTAGGGATTACGGGGACAAACGGTAAAACCACGACGGCGAGTGCCATCTACTCGATTTTGCTTGATTTGGGGCATAAGTGTGCCATGCAGGGGACGCGCGGGTTTTTTATGAACGATGAGAATGCTGAGGGGAAAACACTTACGACTCCAACGGTGCTCAATACTTATCGACACATGCTCCAAGCCATTCAAAGCGGATGTGAGTATTTTATTATGGAAGTGAGTTCACACGCGATCGAGCAAGAGCGTATTGCCGGAATACATTTTGATTTGAAAATTCTCACAAATATCACCCAAGATCATTTGGATTATCATGAAAGTATTGAAGAATATATCCGTATTAAAAATCTCTTTTTTACCGATGAGTCGAAAAAACTGATTAATAAAGATGAACCTCATGCGCAGTTTAACTACAAAAACGCCTTTACCTACGGTATTGAAAATCCTGCTACCTATAAAATATTGGCGTATTCACTCAACAATGGCGTGAGCGGTGTCCTGAAACATTTTGAAGAGCATGTTACGTTTGCTACGTCCTTGCATGGATTTTTTAATCTCTATAACATTACGGCTGCAATGGCGGCAGCTCATTTGGTGAGCGGTGATTCTTTAGAAAAAATTACCGAAGTGGTTGAAAATTTCGGAGGAGTGAGCGGACGCATGGAGGTGGTAAGCGAATCACCTTTAGTCATTGTCGATTTTGCGCACACTCCTGATGGGATGGAGCAAGTCCTTAATGCGCTTAAAGAGAAAGAAGTATTGGTCGTATTTGGTGCGGGTGGTGATCGTGACCGTACTAAGCGTCCAATGATGGGGCGAGTTGCTTCGATGTACGCTAAAAAAGTTTATGTCACGAGTGATAATCCCCGTTTTGAAGATCCTGATACCATCATAGAAGAAATCTTGGCAGGTATTGACGATAAGAGTAAAGTTTTTGTGAATGTGAATCGACGCAGTGCTATAGAGCAAGCTCTTCACGATAGAACAGGGGATGAAGTGGTCCTGATTTTGGGTAAAGGGGATGAAACCTCTCAAATTATTTATGATCAACATCTCCCGTTTGATGATCGGGTTGTGACCCGTGAGTTGTTAAAAGAGCTTTAAACCCAAAGATTGTTTTCTGGAACTAACGATGCACTCGTACAATT
>JAGXHZ010000009.1 GCA_024635855.1 Sulfuricurvum sp. | reverse complement strand
TTTAAACACAAGATAGCGTTCGCACTCATTGGACAACACAGCAGGATTAAGGGCAATCGTTTTGTCATTGACATTACGAGGATTAACCGAAACTTTTTGAACATGCTTCACCGCATAGTCTAAATCAATCACTTGAATCAATTCATTATCATGATGAAGGATTGCGGCGATTATCTCTTTATTCGTTTCCAGATACTCAATTTTTTTAGGGTCAACCGTAACGGAAACACTAACCTCATCGACAAGCAAACACAATGCACTCCAAGGAGCATTCAGTGTAATAACACGATTTTGAGGCTGTGTTCCATCACACGAGGGAAACCCCAAAAGGAGATTGATATCAATAGCCGTGGCAATGTTACCCCCCAATGCACATAACCCCCGAACCTCATCAGGGCTAATCGCCAAAGGGGTAATATCAGGAACACGAAGAATTTGACCAATAAAAGAGGTGGGAAGTCCAAACGCAATCTCACCATGCCTGAATATCAAAACTTCTTCGAAAAACATGGAACTTATCCTTGTTGAAGTTCATCTGCCATAACAGCCAACTCTTCAACCCCATCAGAGATATGACTCACTGTTTCGATAATCAATTCACTGGCTTTTCGTGATTCTTGTGCATTTCGTGCAGAGAGTTCAACCGCTTTTTGGATTTCGCTGATTCCGATGAGCCCTTGATTAAGCCCTTCAATATTTTGATCATTAATGGATTTTAGACCCGTAAAACGATCCAACAAATCAATCAGCATCGTTGTGATCTTGTCAATCTCATGAATCAATGCCGTAATTTGCTCTTTTTCACCCTCTTGATTGACAAGAAGTTTCAACCATTCAGTACGGACGCTATCGATTTCAGCGTTCATCGATTCGATAGTATCGTTGATTTTCTCCGTGTTGGATTCAGAATCTTTGGCAAGATTACGAATATCGGCACTAACGACTGCGAATCCTTTACCAAACTCTCCCGCACGCGCTGCTTCGATAGAACCGCTGATAGCGAGCATATTGAGCTGAATGATGCTGTTGCTGATACTGCCTACCGTCTTATCAACATTACGCGTCTCTTTGACGATCACATTAAGTTCACTGCTTGCGCTTCCGCCCTCATTCATAGAGGCGGTGAAATCATTACTGATACCGATCATTTGCCCTTTTACCTCTGCAAACGACACTTTAAGCAAATCAAAATTTCGACGTGCGATTTCGATAAGCTTGGAGATATCTCTGGATGCACTTACGCCGCTTTCAAACATCTCTTTATTTGTAATTGCGCTTTGGTTGGTGGATTGAGATGCGGCTTCGATTTGGTTGAGTCCTGCGGTTACCTCTTTAAGCGAGCTTTGAATATCTTCCATCGATGAGCTGATCGCATCCGCAGATGCTGCAATCTCCTCCGCTGATTTCATCGTATCCGTTGAGTATTTGAGTTCTTCGGAAAGATTATTGAGTTCTTTGATGTCTTCTTCGGTCTGGATAAGTGAATTACTTTGCATTTCAATGCTGTTAAGGGTTTTTTCAACCGAACGTGCGATTTCGCTTGACGCATCAGCGATGTCTTTAGAACCGTCATTAATAAGAGTAATCGAGTGGCTTAGGCTTTGGGTATACCCGCTCATACTGCGTGCCGCTTCGACAGAATAGACTGCAATTTTAGTCAGTTCTTCCATTTTGAAACTAAGCGCAGATCCGCGTCCGCCCGTTTGCTCGATAATATTGGTTGTTGCATTGATACTTTTGATGATCCCATCAATGCTTTCTTGAATTTTATTCACAAGACGAGAGATAAAATCGGCATTTTTTTCGGATTCCCCTGCAAGCGCACGCGTCTCATCCGCGACCACCGCAAACCCTTTACCATGCTCTTTGGCACGGCTGGCTTCGATGGCAGCATTGAGAGCTAACAAATTTGTCTGATCGGCAATTTTCGCGATAAATCCAACCGCTTCACCGATATTTTCAGAGGATAGTTTCAACTCTTCGGATTTTTTAGACGACGTTTTAGCGACGTTCACAGCTTTCGCCATTCGTTCGACCGAAGTGTTAATCGTACTCACAGCGCTCATAATATTTTCACCCGCAGCCAATGTTGAACTGATCACCGTGTCAATACTGCTTGTCATGCGTCCGATATTGGAACTGATGGAGCGGACATTTTTGAGTGCTTGCTCACTTGCTCCGCTGTTTTCTTCTGCAGCCGTTGCAATTTGCTCCATGGAGCTTTTGAGTTGTTCGATAGCACTGACGCTCTCTTGCGCGTTGTCCAAAATCGTTGTTGCTACTCCCGCGATACTCTCAGAAATTTGTTGTTGTTTTGCCAATGTACGCTGGCGTCGTTTATCCGGTCCTACACTCCCGCCCGAAGCTACTGGTGAACTTTCTGCTCGTCTTACTAATGCCATGTTATATCCTTATTTACTTAATTCTAACGTCATCGGAATGCAATCCCGATTGACTACGCTAACGCTGTATTCACTTCGGCAGTGAGCCCAGCGCACACTTGTGTGCTTATTAATCAAGTGTCGCATAAAGCGCTTCTGATTTTTTGATGTCGTCACGTGAAGGTTTGATACGGATGGAAACATATTTAACGCTCCCATTTTTATCAGTAGAGCGCAAAACGGTAGCATAGACCCAATAAAAGCCGCCGCCTTTACGGGCATTTTTAACAAATCCGGTCCAAAAACCTTTGGCTTGAACATCATCCCATAATGATTTAAATGCGGCGCGAGGCATATCAGAATGGCGAACAACGTTATGAGCTTGCCCAATCAAGTCAATCGCTTTCCATCCCGCAACTTTGGCAAAGGAATCACTTGCATAGGTAACAATCCCTTTTTCATCGGTTTCTGACAGTAAATACAAATCGTCGTATAGCACTTCTCCATCATCTAAAAATGTTAGCCCTTCAACCTTGAGTGTATCATCCGTTTTTGCCATTATTTAACTCCTCCATCGCGAACCTAAATGTCGCATAGCTTAACGTTAGATTTCTAAATATTCACTGAATGGTCTATCTCTTATGCTTAGGAATAATACATGTAAAAAAGTGTATGATTTTTATCAAAAAAGTCCTTTATCATGAAAATTTTCTTTTTAGTTTGTTTTACCGTCTATTCTCTCATCGCTTACGAGGCAGAAAACGGAAAAGCGCTTGTTCTCCCCTTAAATTCACCTCATGGGATGGTCAGCTTCAATGAGCATAATATTACCGTACTGCCTCATCCCCTGAACCCACAATTGGGTTTTGTTATTCTCCCTATCGATTACCATACGCCTCCCTCATTGCAAGATGGGCAATGGAATACCCCTGATGGGAATCTTACTCTTGGTATAGAAATTTCAAAAGCTCCTTACCCGAGTGAAATACTGGTCGTCGAAAGCGCAAAAGTAACTCCTCCCCCGGAAGCATTAAAAAGAATTGCTCAGGAGAAAGCCGAAGCCGAAAAAATCTATGCCGCCTATAACCCGATACGTTATTGGAACAAACCGTTTATCCGCCCTATAGAGTCGATAACCACGAGTGAATATGGTTCTGCCCGTACCTATAACGGTGTTTTAAAAAGTTATCACGGAGGAGTTGATTTCAGAGCCAAAACACCCCTACCGATACTCGCATCCAACGATGGAGTCGTCGTCCTTGCCAAAGATCGTTATTACTCAGGAGGAACGGTTATCATTGATCATGGTGAAGGGATCTATACGTGCTATTTTCATTTTAGTCAGCTGGATGTAAAAGTGGGAGATACCGTGACGCAAGGGCAACCCATAGGGTTGAGTGGAGCAACCGGACGTATCACCGGACCCCATCTCCATTTTGGGATAATGATACACGGTATCCAAAGCGATCCGATCCATTTTATGGCACAAATCGAAACACTCTTCGATAAGTTACCCATGATGGCACAAAATGTTACAAAAATATCACAATAAATATTCGATAGATAAATTTAATCGATTAATAATCCTTTCTTATGCTACAATTGGTGAACATACATAACAAAAAATTTTATAGTAGGTCTCTATTGAATAAAAGACACATTTTTCTCTTGTTTTTTGGGATCTTAATCCTCCCTTCTTTCCTCTTTGGAAAACCCTTAGAAGATATTACTCTTCAGCTTCGATGGCTTCATCAGTTCCAATTCGCCGGATATTACATGGCAAAAGAAAAAGGATATTATCGTAATGCAGGGCTGAATGTCACGATTTTAGAAGCCAACGACAAACATCCCCACCCTGTTGAAGAAGTCGTTGAAGGACGCGCGCAATACGGTGTTGGCAATTCAGGTCTCATAAATGAGCGTCTGAGCGGCAAACCTGTTGTCGTATTAGCTGCACTCTTTCAAACCTCCCCCAATGTCTGGATTTTACGAAAAGACTCTCATATTAGCAGTATTGTCGATATGGTTGATAAACGACTGATGATGACCAAAAATATCGAAAATGCCGAACTCCTCGCCCTCTTTTATAATGAAGGAATCAAAATTGATAAGCTCAATATTATAGAAAGTACCTTTAATATTGATGATTTGATTTCACGAAAAGTAGACGCATTCAATGGTTACTCGACCAACGAACCTTATTACCTCAAGCAACAAGGGATTGACTATGTCACCATCGATCCGCGCAAATACGGAGTTGATTTTTACAGCGACTGTCTGTTTACCAGCGATGATGAAGTCTCACAGTACCCGGACCGAGCCAAGGCCTTTCGTGAAGCAAGTTTACGCGGATGGGTTTATGCATTAGCACATCCAGAAGAAACCATTGATCTCATTTTAGCTCGCTATTCAAAACTAAAAACACGAGATCATCTCCGTTTTGAAGCAGCTGAAATTCGTAAACTCATGGTACCTGAACTCATCGAAGTAGGTCACATGAATCCTTCACGATGGGACTATATTGCCCAAACCTACTACAAACTAGGATTCATCTCCACAGCACGTATTCCAAACGGATTTATTTACAATCCCAATACGACCAAAGATCAGACATGGCTTTACTATTCCCTTGCACTTTCGTTGGCGTTGCTCATTATTATTGGATTGATTGCTTGGACCATCTACCGACTCAATTGTAAAATCAAAGAACAATCTATTCGTGATCCGCTAACGGGTCTTTACAACCGCCGATACCTCGATGAGACCTTGCAAAAAGAAATAGTACGGGCGCAACGAGAAAGAATACCACTCTCTGTTGTTATAATCGATTTGGATCATTTCAAAGCCGTTAACGATACCTATGGTCACGCCGCAGGAGATGCAGTACTTCAAAGTATTGCGACCTACCTCATTGGATCGATTCGCCAAAATGATTTTGTATGCCGTTACGGAGGCGAAGAGTTTATATTGGTTATGCCGGGCATGCCTATCGATCAGGCATCCTTGCGCATGGAACAGTGTCGAAAAGAGATTCAAAATATGATAATACTCTACAATACTCATCAAATTTCCATTACGATGTCAGGAGGTATTGCTATGTTCAATGCCCACGGGACACTGGAAGATGAACTCCTAAAAGCTGCCGATGATGCACTCTATATGAGCAAAGTAAACGGTCGTAACCAAATCACTCTAGCCCAAATAAAAGAAGTTTAATGAAACGAATACTCTTGCTTTCCTCTTTTCTAGTCACACATCTGGTCGCTTTTTCAACGAGCAATATCCAATATTTATATGGCAATTTTGAAGGAGCAACCTTTCTCGATACCCAAACAGGTGCAAAACAAACACTAACAGCCGAACATTATCGAACGTGGGCGTATGGCGATTTGTATATGTTTGCCGAATATGCTTACGCCAAAAAAGGATTACAGTTTAGCAATCTCAAGAATGACCTTTACGGTGAGTTCTCGCCTCGCATCAGCCTCAATAAATTGACCAATACTCCAACATCCGATAGCATTATAAAAGAGTGGTATGGAGCCTATCAACATAATCGCTGTGATGGATACCGAGCTGATTTATATGGGATAGGAACTGATCTGAATATTCCGGGATTTGATGTATTTGGACTCAATGTGTATCGAAAAATTCAAAATATCGGTGACAATACGTATCAACTTTCGGCAAACTACTCCTTGACTTTAAATGATCGATGGCATTTCGAAGGATTTAGTGACTGGACAACCGTAGATTTTTTAACCCAAAACCAGTTGTTATTTGATTTGGCACCCTCAGTTGGAATAACTTCTGGAAAATTAGAAGTGGGAACGGAGTGGCATTATTATCACGAAAACACTTACCACCAAGACAATGACGTCTTTCAAGCAATGGTCAAATATACATGGTGAATTAATTTTTTTCATCCCCGCCCAATCCTAAAGCCGCAACAATAAAGAAATTCTCAACACAAATATCTCATTTTTGTTTGTTACATTAAATATAGATATGTAATAAACATAGCTCAAGAGGAGGTTCCTGTGATGAAAAAAAGAAATATTCTCTTCTTATTTTTGGGAACATTACTCCTCCCCTTATTTCTTTTTGGCAAGCCCTTGGAAGAGATTGCTCTTCAGTTTCGCTGGCTTTACTATTCTCTCGCCATTGCCTTGGTGTTATTGGCGGTTATCGGATTTGCTGCCATATATATTTATCGGCTTAATTGTAAAATCAAAGAGCAAGCCATTCATGATTCACTAACGGGTCTTTACAATCGCCGCTACATTACTGAAATACTGCCTCGAGAAATAGTACGAGCACAACGTGACATGACACCATTATCCCTTGTAATGATCGATTTAGACCATTTTAAAGTCATTAATGATACCTATGGACACGCGGCAGGAGATGCCGTACTAAAAAATGTTGCAGCATGCCTTCTTGAATCCATTCGCCAAAATGATTTTCTCTGTCGTTTTGGCGGTGAAGAGTTTCTTATCGTTATGTCAGGGATAACCATGGATAAAGCATTCGTGCGGATGGAGATGTGTCGCAAAAAAATTCAAAATAAGCTAACCATCTACGATGAGCATACGATTTCAGTCACGATTTCAGCTGGAATCTCTATGTTCAATCTCCATGGAATACACGAAGATGAACTTCTAAAAGCTGCCGATGACGCACTCTATATAAGTAAAGCAAACGGTAGAAATCGAGTTTCACTCGCTCCAGTAAAAGAGGATGAATGAAACTTTTCAAAACAAGGGGTGCCGAATTAATCTTTTTTCATCACTGCCCAAACAAAACCACCTAGCCCAACAGCTACTACGATCACTAAAAACCCGACTTGAAACCAATCCATCATGCTCATGATACAACCTCATTTAATTCTTTCTCTTTGAGTTGCCCGCACGCGGCACTGATGTCTAATCCCTTAGAATCACGAATCGTACAAAGCACCCCGTGAGCATCTAAATAGTCTCTAAACTTCACCATATCCGCACGCGTAGGACGTTCATAATCGCTTCCTTCATAGGGGTTAAAAAAGATAAGATTGACTTTTGCTTTAATCCCGTGCAACAGCTTGACGAGTTTTTTTGCCGACACCAAATCATCATTTTTATTTTTGATAACAAGATACTCGAACATCACCCGCTTGCGAGTATCGATGGGAAATCGTTTTACAGCATCAATGATGGAAGCTATGTTGTACGCTTTATTCATCGGAATAAGTTCGGTACGAAGCTCATCATCGACCGCGTGAAGAGAGATCGCGATGTGAACACCCAAATCCATTTCCCCAAGCTTATCGATTTTAGAACTTAACCCGCTCGTCGAAACCGTTTGCCGTTTTCCCGAAATCGAAAGACCGTCTTCATCTTTGAAAATTGTGATTGCTTTCGCCAAATTATCCAAATTATCGAGAGGTTCGCCCATCCCCATATAAACGATATTAAGCCGCTTAGCTGCAGCCAAACCATTGTCAGCTTTTACCGCAAGCACTTGCGCCACGATTTCACCCGCGCTCAAATCTCTCGTAAATCCCCCCTTGGCAGTCAGACAAAACGAGCATCCCACTTTGCACCCCACCTGCGTCGAAACACAGACGGTATAACGGGCTTCGTTTTCGATATTTCCCTCATCATCAATGCTTTCATCTTTCATTTTCAGCCACACCGTTTCGATCGTTTTCCCATCAGCAAGCTCAAAAAGATACTTGATTGTCCCATCGGTCGAACACTCTTTTCGAGCAATTTTTAGAGGCAGTATCTCATAGTTCTGCGCTAACTCCTCACGCATCGCTTTAGGAAGATTTTGCATTTCATCAAAAGAAGTCGCATATTGATGATAAATCCATCCCCATATCTGCTTGGCTCGAAACGAAGGCTTCACCATAGAGGTCAGCTCTGCTTTGGTAAAATCAAGAAGTGACAATTTAGCCATGTATTAATCCTTTTGATTTTAGATGGTCGCTCAAAAGCACTTTGGCAAACCCGTGATTGGCGATAAAGTCGCGGTGAGCATTGGTATCACAATAGTTAGTTATACAAAAAACTCCCCCCGCAGGAATTCCAAACACTTGCGCTACACGCATAACAGCAAAAAACTCCATGTTCTCAATCCCCATCCCAAGTGCTCTCATTTTTTCCATCGCAATGTCACTCGTTGTGATGTAGTTCGAGGAGTTTACTATAACATCTTTGATGC
>JAGXHZ010000059.1 GCA_024635855.1 Sulfuricurvum sp. | reverse complement strand
ATGTGCCCTGGAGCTTTTGGAGCGATCATCGTAACATTGATGTCAGATGCAGGTTTAACGCGTCCGTAATGGATGCTAAAACCGTGACCAAATGCGATAGTTGCACCAGATTTTAGGTTAGGAGCAATTTCGTTTGCATAGATTTCTGCTTGGTTTTCGTCCGGAAGAAGGATCATAACAAAATCAGCGTATGCAGATGCTTCTGCAACCGTCATAACTTTAAAGCCTTTAGCTTCTGCTTTTGCCCATGAGCTACCGTTTTTACGAAGACCGACTACTACTTCTACACCGCTATCACGTAGGTTTTCTGCGTGTGCGTGACCTTGTGAGCCAAAACCGATCATTGCGACGATTTTGCTTTTGATGAGTTCGATATTACAATCTTTATCGTAGTAGACGTTTAATGCCATAAGAATATCCTTAGAGTAAGCACTGTGGGCTTAAAATTTGGCGAATTATACCCCACTTTTGCAAAAAGAAATATTAGCAACCCCTTATAAGTGAAAGCTAAATTTTCTCTTTAGCCCATACGACAAATTGCATGCTACAATTCACTCAAAAATCAAGGCATTTTATGAAAAAATTCAATCTATTTAAAGAAATCATCGTCATAGAACGAAATGATTTTATGCATGCACTCAATTCTCATAAAAAATTTGCGATTACCTATAAGGGTGAGATAGTTTTTGAACCTTTTCCTTTAACTCTTATCTCCATTTATGAGGGCTCCATTCCTTCCGCCTCACTAATGAGTACAAATTTAGCCCGTCCTATAGGTGAAATGCTAGGTAAAGAATACCGTGTTGTAGAAGATGAGGATCGACTCCTTATTAAAGCATCAGGTGCTTGGCAAAACATTATCGGATTCAACCGTCTTCGCGCATTGTATGATGATACGTCAGGGGATGGAATTGCTGAATTTTCAGATAAAGGACTCGAAACAATCGGGTGGCATGCGACAGAGTTTAATATCCAGTACCGTGATATCGTCGATATTTTTGAAGCACAAAGCGAAGGGGTACTACTGTGTATTGAGCAAGAAGAACCTTATCAGTTCAGCGGGCTTGGATTTTTGTTTGATATGAAAGCTGCACAAAAACTTGGATTTGAATATTGCGCCAGTGTCATTAAAGATAAAATAGCCACTGACGAAGATTTTGCCACGTTGAGTGACGATGAAGAGGAAGCTAAAGAGTATTTTTCAACTGACTTAAGTACCGCTCTAAAATAATCTTTGCCGAGAGCGAATCAATCCGACCATCGCGTTTATAGCGTATTTCGCCTTTCATCAATGCTTCGGCTTCTTGCGAACTATAGTATTCATCTTGATAGGCAATTTCGCCTGTAAATTCGACGAGATTCATAAAGTGCGCAACTCGACGGCGCATCTCATCTTCCGTGGTACTTCCCATGGGGATACCGACCACGACTATGGTTGCTTCGTATTCATTCAATACTTTTTTAACGTCATTGGCAGCTTGGTTGCGGTTTTTACGCTCAATGGCAAGAAGCGGTGTAACAATCCCTGCTCCCGCATTTAATGCTAACCCAATGCGTTTTAATCCTAAATCAATCGCAATAATTGTACCCATCATTTCCCCAGACAAAATTGACCGAACATCTTGTCAAACATCTCATCGAGTTCGTATGGTCGGGTAATCGAGGAGAGTGAACGGATAGCCTGATTAATATGAAAAGAGAAAAACTCTAACTCACCGCTTTGCAATGGCTCATAGGCTTCATCAATCGCATGAAGGGTATCTGAGGTTGCACTGATTTGACGCTGTGAAATGAGCATCATCTCTTCAGAGTCATTATCGTGATCCATCACATTACTCAATGCATCAATCAAAACATTCGTATCATCCTTACAGCTAAGCGCTATAGGAGAGTATTTTTTCAAATTTTCATCCGAAAATACTTTGGGCAAGTCAACTTTATTGAGGATACAGATAAAAGGCTTAGCTTGCGAATACTGCTCGATTAAATCAATAATAGCATTGTCTTCATCATCCATATCTCGACTGGAATCAAACAACGCAATCACCATATCCGCATTATCAATCGCTGCAATGGAGCGTTCAATGCCGATTCGTTCAATCTCATCATGTGCATTACGAATTCCCGCTGTATCAACCAAACGAATCAGATGTGTACCGATACGCACCTGCTCTTCAATCGTGTCGCGCGTCGTCCCTGCAATCTCACTGACTATCGCACGCTCATAATCAAGGAGGGAATTTAAAAGCGAACTTTTTCCGACATTGGGTTTTCCGATGATAGCAACTCGATATCCTTGCATCAAACCGCTGCGTCTGCGACTGGATTCGAGGGTACGGGAAAGCTCATTTTTGATTTTTTCGAGTTTACCCACAATCTGATCTACGACATCACTGGGTAAATCCTCTTCGGCATAATCGATAACAACTTCGGAATACGCCAAAATCTCCAGCAAAGAATCACGAATACTCTCAACGTACTCACGCAATTCCCCTTTCATTTGTCGTGCAAGGATACGGGCTGCATCATCACTTTTGGCTTCAATCAGCGATGCAATGGCTTCCGCTTGAGTCAAATCCAAACGACCGTTTAAAAAGGCTCTTTTGCTGAATTCCCCCGGCTGTGCCAAACGTGCCCCTGCATCCAAACATGCACGTAAAACACTTTGGGCAACAATCATCCCGCCGTGGCATTGAAACTCGACAACCTCTTCTCCAGTAAAACTTCTTGGATTTTGAAAATAAATGACTATGGCTTCATCGATGAGAATATCGTTGGTATCATAAAGAGGTGTCAACGTAGCATAACGGGGAATTAATTCTTTTTTTTGGGAGAGTTTAAGGGCAATAGGGAGAGCATCATTTCCGCTGAGACGAACAATGCTAATCGAACCAATGCCATGCGCAGTGGCAATGGCAGCTATGGTGTAGTACATTAATATTCGTGGTAACTGTTGATGATAATAAACTTACCACCATCACGGCTTGAACGAATCGCTACATAACGATCAGGGTAACGGCTTCGAAGTTGTGTTAAAGCGATTTGCACTAACACTCCGTCTAAAACTTTGGTTTGTGCGCGTCCGTCGCGCTCGATATTTTCACAGACACCTACCAAATAGCGCTCTATCGACTCTTCTTGGTTTTTCAAAAACTCTGCAATCTCAAGACGTAACTGCAATCCATAGGTCGCATTAATCCAGTTGAAAAGCATATACGAAAGTGCTTTATAGCGATAACCCTCTTTACCTATCATCAGTGCCGAATCTGCACCGCTTAGTTCAACTAAGAGAGTATGTTCATCGTAAACACTGACTTCTATTTCGTTAAGATCAAAACATGTTGACTTAAAGAGGTCATTGATCTTTGCTTTTACATCGATGGCACAATCATCGATGGGCATCTCATCGTATGCTACATCCATAGCATAATCGTCGTAATGCTCTTCTTCGTCATCGTCATCATGTACTACAAATAACTCTTCATTTCTATTATCAAGACTGACGTCCTCTTCCGGGAAGCACTCTTCATCATTTTCACTATTATTCGACGATAATACATCATCTTCCACAACTTTCACTGTATTATCAAAAGGAACATTGTTAATGATAGGAACTATGCTAGAAGGGGCACATACGAAAGGAAGGTGGGCAACAATAATCGCCGGCTTTTTAAAAAGACCCAAAATCCCTTTGGTGGGAAATTGGATAATTTCAACTTGAAGTTGTGTAACAGAACATCCAAATGCACTCGCCGCTTGCGCGTAAGCAAGCTCTAGTGTATCAGCTTCAATCTTTTTCATGATGCTTCTCCGCAAGATGCGCCTCATGACGAGCCACTCGTGACGCTTCAAATTGTTTGTTTACTAAATACTGTTGAGCAATCGAGAATATGTTATTGATGAACCAGTACAACACAAGCCCTGCTGGAAACGTGAAGAAAAAGAATGTGAAAATAATCGGTAAAAATTTAAAAATCTTTTCTTGTAACGGATCGGTAAAATTACTTGGGGTAATTTTTTGCTGATAGTACATCGTAGCACCCATCAAGATCGGTAAGATGTAATACGGATCCATACGTGACAAATCGGTTACCCAAAGAATCCATGGAGCACCTTGAAGCTCTACTGCATTAAGCAATACACGATAAATCGCGAAGAATACAGGGATTTGGAGCAATAAAGGTAAACATCCGCCCAACGGGTTAGCCCCGTGTTTTTTGTACATTTCCATCACCGCTGCATTCATACGTTGTGGATCACCCTTGTATTTCTCTTGTACCTCTTTGATACGCGGTGCAATCTCTTTGATTTTTTGCATCGAGACCATACCCTTTTGCGTCAATGGGTAGAGAACCATACGAATCAATGCGGTAAGGGCAATAATAGACCATCCCCAGTTACCAAAAATACCATGCAACCACATCAATACTTTAAAAATCGGAGCAGCTACAAACGTAAAAAAGCCAAATTCGATGGCATTAACAAGAACCGGATCGATGGCATTGAGTGTTTTGTACTCTTTTGGCCCGATATACCCTTTGAAAGCAAAGATTTTCGTACCTTCTAAATAACTCACAGGATTATCATTGATGTCACGCTCTACGATAACTTGCGTTGACTTATCAAAACCATACAGGATTGTTGCATAATACTGATCAAATGCCGAAACGAGATGAACATCGCTGAAAATCTCACGCCCCTCAACATCACCGTCTTTGAAAATAGTCGTAAGCTTATCACCGGCATAAACCATACCGCCGATTACTGTCATCATTTTGTCATTAATATTAGGATGTTGACCTAAATATAAGAAGTATTTTTTATCTTCTGAGAGATTAATATTTGCTTCGTAGTGACCATCCGCGAAAAAAGTCACTTTTTTTGTTACTGTCAAATTTGGCAAGACTTGTGTAAATGTAACTTCGGTTTTACCATTTTCGAGCAAATGAATGTCATCTACATTACTGCTAAAAGGTGTTTTTTGCGCAAGCGTATCGAGTGCCTCATCGGCAAAACGCATTTGCAACGGTTTAGCACCCTCAACTGGAATTAACTCTGCCAGTTTTCCATCTTTATTATCGTGTTTGATGTTTTTTAGTATAACGGAAGATATACGTCCAAGCGTATCCACTTTAAGAGAAAACTCTTTAGCATCGATAGTTGCCAACGTATCGCTTGTCACCGTTTTAACGGTTGAAAAATCACTTTTATTACTGTCAGTATCGTTTGATACACCTGTTATAGTCCCCGCTTGAGTAACTGTAGCAGGTATTGATGAAGTAGCTTTAACCGATTTATTAGCATCTGCACTGTTGGGTGCTTGGGGAGGAAAGAGTGTTGTGTAACCGATAAAGAACGCGAACGAAAGCGCGACGGCAAACAACAAACGCTGATTTGGAGACAATTTTTCTAACACTTGGACCCTTTGTATCTAAAATTTTTAATCAGAAAATAATTCTGTTTATAAGGAACGTACCAATATTTTACCGTAATTAGTGAGAGATTGGATGGATTTATACTTGGTTTTGAAATAATTGGATAATCAATCCCGCCACGGAAGAGTTGATTGCATCTACAAATGCGTAAAAATGTTGTACCAAAAGCTTTATGAAGGGAGTTTGTTTCGAACTGCCAAAGAGCATATTCTGAACAGGAAGGATAGTGACGGCACGAACCACGGGTCACCAAAGAAAAAGAGTGCCGATAAAGCCAAAGGAGCTTAAGAAAAAGTTTTCTTATCATTATCACTCACTAAAATGGCATTTACCCGCTTTAAAACGTATTTAAAATCTCGTTGCACGTCCGAAAACTCATTGCTGTGGAGTGGCAATTTTGCTACCCACACATACAATCCATCACAAAGTTGATCTGAATATTCACGCATCAAAGCCCGAAGGCGTCTCTTACAATGGTTACGTATAACGGCATTACCTACCTTTTTACTGGCGGTATATCCGACTTTTTTTTCTCCCTCTATGGGGAGATAAAATAACGCAATAGAAGTGCTATGAGCACTTTTCCCGCGCTTATAAACTCGCTGAAACTCCGAGTTGAGCTTCAACATCGATGGACTGCTTATACAGCCAATCGCTTTCTACCTTTTGAACGACGAGCGTTCAATACTCGACGGCCATTTTTAGTCGCCATACGTGCACGAAAACCATGTGTACGTTTACGTGGCGTATTATGCGGTTGGTATGTTCTTTTCATAGACATTCCCTTTGTGTATTTTTAGCTCGCAATGTTAGCTAAATCTTACTTAAACTGCTATTAGCTTCATACAAGCTTATTACATCTTCTCTCAAAAAGTGCCGATATTGTTAATATACTACCTCATATCACTCTATAAAGGTCCACAATGATCTCTTCAACATCATTAAATGCGTATGGTTCTCATGAACTTTCAATTGATATGAAAACAAGCAGTGGTGACACATTGTCACTTAATTTTGAAAATACCCAAGAACTTTCACTCTCATCACGTCAAGACGATCATTCAAAAGAAACAAATTTTTCGTTTTCATCGGTACAAGCATTTTCTTTTCAACTTGACAGCAACGGTATAAGTGAGCAAGACCAAAAAGAAATCGATGCTTTTATGAAAAAAGCTCAACCATACATTAATAAATTTATGAAAGAACTAGAAGAGCAAGATTCAACTTCTCCGATCAATAAAGTAGCTTCAGATGTAACGAAACTGATTGGTGATTTGAAAAAGAGTGATGAAAATGTCAAAAATAGCGCAAAAAAAGGGGTCGTTGATCTCTTTGATAATGCAGTTCAAAATATGAAAACTACCGAAAAAATGATTGATGAAGCTCAAAAATTCTTACAAAAAATTCTCGACGGCTTTGATAAAATGTTTGAACCTTTGTACGCTTAAGGTTTTAGAAAATCTCGAAGCGTGGGCATAACCAACTCGTTCCCACTCTCCTGAGTGGTAACGCATACACACCTTACCAAAACTTATCAATCTCAACCAGTCCAATCTCATTTTCATAATCTCTCGCACTACTATATCTCCAGTGCTTTGCTTCATCAACGTATCCGCGTTTTACAGGATTTTGGTGGATATAGTTTATCCGTTCACTCATCATCGTATTATTCTGAATCAGTTTAGGAGAAATTCCCTCCTGCCATGGCTGATAAAGACGGTCATTTTTATGCGCTTTTTTATAAAATGCCAGTTGATCGAGAATAGTGGTCACATTCCGCTCTTTAAGCAAATCTATGATCCCTATGGCAGTGTATTTTTTGAAACTTTCCATACTTTTCGCGAGATCGTCACTGCTAGCGATCATATGCAAATGATTTTCGAGTATCACATACGAATAAAGTTTAAAATTATCAGCTTTTTGGAGATATTTTAGGGAGTCAAAAATAATATCGGTTGTTTCAGTACGGGTAAAAATAGGTATCCAATGCAACACAGTACAAGTAATAAAATGGGGATGTGTCGGTTCGTAAATTTTGTATCGGCTTCGTCCCATGAAATTATTCTCCCTCTTCCTCCTACTCTCCTGAGTGGGAGCGGTTAATTTAATCAGTT
>JAGXHZ010000058.1 GCA_024635855.1 Sulfuricurvum sp. | reverse complement strand
CGTGAACGGAGATGAGTTTTCCCCAACTTTGCGAAAGGGTTTTGACGTGCTTGCCGTATTGTTCCGGTCCTGTTCCGCAGTTGAATCCAAGACTGAGAATATCAAAAGGTTCCATGATGGTGGCAATCGTTTGGGCATCGGTGCCGATAAGCATTGATCCGGCAAGTTCAATGGTGACCGAAACCATAATCGGTAAATTTGTTTTTCGTTCTTTATTCGCAGCTTCACACGCATGCAAAGCTGCTTTGATTTGCAACGGATCTTGACAGGTTTCGAGAAGAAAAATATCGGCCCCTCCGTCGATAAGTCCCAAGCAGCACTCGGTATATCCTGCAAACATCTCATCATAATGGATATGCCCTAACGAGGGAAGTTTGGTTCCCGGTCCGATGGAAGCCAAAACAAAACGGCGGTGATTGGGAGTGGAAAACTTGTCGCATTCATTCTTGCACACCTGCGCTCCGGCACGGGATAGCTCGTATGCGCGGTGTCCGATTTGATATTCATCCAAAACCCAGTTGAATGCGCCAAAAGTATTGGTGGTGAGAAGATCAGCTCCTGCCGTGAGATAGGCATGAAAAATATCGCTCATTACTTCAGGAGCGGTGACATTGAGAAGTTCGTTACATCCCTCGTTACCTTCCCACGCACTGGCAGGGATCATCGCATCACGCTCTTGAAGCTGGGTTCCCATGGCACCATCAATGATAAGAGGGCGTTTTTGGAGTATTTCAAGAAGCTGTTGTTTGACCGACATGATGGGACCTTAAGGTAATATTATCGCGATTTTATCGTATCACAACCCAAAGAGGCATAAGGATGAAAATATAATTCTTCTGCTACACTTTTTTTATGAAGAAATTATTACTATTATTTATTATTTTTGATAGTTGTCTATGGTCAAAAGAGATGCTCTCTGATGTGAAGTATGCTTCAAGCACCTCATTATTGATAATGGCTGCTGTAATTTTAGCAACTATTTTACTCAGTATCGCGTATAAAAATCGCCGATTAGACGAGCTGGTACGTCGCAGAACAGATGAACTGGAAGCCTTTAATCAGCATCTCCAAGATGAAATTGAAAAAGCAGTTGAGAAAAACCGTACTCAAGAGAAAATCTTGATGCAGCAGGCTAAAATGGCAGAAATTGGGTCAATGGTCGAATCTATCGCCCATCAATGGAGACAACCACTCAATATTTTGGGACTTTCGATGACAAAACTAAATCTTAGTTGCGCTTTAGGAAAGGCTGAAGATATGAGTAAAACCATCGAAGTCGTAGAGCAGCAAATACAGTATATGTCGCAAACCATTGATGATTTTAGAAACTTTTTTAAACAAGACAGAGTCCAAAGCAAGGTCAATATCAATCATATTGTTAGCGAGGTGGAAACACTGCTTGGACCTTTATTGGCGAGTAAAAGAATCACTCTCATTCGAGATATTGATCCCGATATAACCGTTTTAGTCTATCCAAATGAGCTCAAGCAAGTATTGATTAATCTCGTGAATAACGCACGTGAAGCGATTGAACAGAGTAAAAATATCGAGAGGGAGATTCATATATCATGCGAAAACAACAGTCGCTTTTGTACGATTTCGATTGAAGACAGCGGGGGCGGAGTACCGTTACACGTTATGGATAAAATATTTGACCCCTATTTTACAACAAAGTTTGAATCTCAAGGGACAGGGATAGGTCTGTATATGGCAAAAATGATTGTAGAGAAACATTTTTTAGGAAAATTGAGCGTTCATAATACGGCGAAGGGGGCGTGTTTTGAAATTCGCCTTAATCGTGTTGAAAATGAATGGAGAAAAAATGTTCTCCGGAAACAAATTGATGCGACAGACGCAAATCGTGAGCATCTAGAATCGACTTGATAATATAAAGCCCAAGTCCGAATCCTTGGTTTGTTGAGTGATTTTGTGAAAAAGGTTCCGTCAAAGATTCTAAAGTACGATCAGCAGGCCAGGGATCACCACGATTTACAAAGGTGATCGTCCCTT
This sequence comes from Sulfuricurvum sp., assembly GCA_024635855.1. Next base: position 9,836 of record JAGXHZ010000058.1, on the reverse strand, counting down.
TATGGTGGATGATTTTTACGTGCTTATCCAGACTGTATTTAATCGCATTATCGATGAAATTTTTAAATACTGTGACGAAGACATCGCAGTCAACTTTAATTAACCCTCCATCGCTTGTAATAGTTAATGTATCGGGCTCAATAAAGAGCAGACCGGCAGCTTTATAGATCAGCGCTATGGGGTCACACTCTTTAGGTGTAGGGGACATCATCCCTGATGTGATTTGTTCGACGCGTACTAGCTCTTGAATTAGATGTTCCATCCGAAAAAATGCCCGTTCAAGAATGGATTTTTCTTCCCCTTTTTTCAAAAAGGGCAAGGAGAGTTTTCCTACGGTAATTGGGGTTTTGAGTTCATGCATGATATTACGTAAAAAGAGGCGGCGTGCTTCCCTTAGGGAGTGATTTTTATGCATTGCTGCATCCAGCGCATTTGTGACTTGTGCAATTTCATCTTTTTTTAGGGTTTTGATGGGTGTGTATTCTCCCTCTTTCTCGTATTTTTCGATGGTATGGATAAGCTTTTTTAGAGGAAAAAGAGTTTTGATAATCAGCAGATAAAAAACTAAAAGGGAAAGGAGAAGGATGATAAACAGCGTTTCCGACCAAAAGGATTTTTCTGCAGCACCGACCTTGATTACAAGGAGCGGCGGCTTTGCTTTCGTAAGATAAACATAGAGATTATGGTCATTCTTTAGTACTTGTATGCGACCTTCTTTCATAGAATCTTGTATCTCTTTTGGGTAGTTTTTGGGAATAAGAGTAAAAGCATTTTGTAATGTATTGATGAGTTTAGGATGCGGTGTTGTAATTTCATAGCCGTGTTCGACTAAAAATGTTTTTCGAATGTCAGCAGGGAGAAAGATACTTTGTCGAAGCAGCAGGAGAAGTGTTTGGGCTTCAGTTTCTAATCGTTGATCATGATCGCGATTCAGCTGAGCAGAGATGGAATTAAATCCGACTCCCATTGCAATAAAGGTGATAAGGAAAAATAAAGTTATTTTTATAAAAATACTGTGTCCCATAGATCACCCCGTAAATTGGTATCCACTGCCGCGTATAGAGTGAATATAACGAGGATTTCTTGGATCTGTTTCGATTTTTTGACGAAGACGTCTAATAATGACATCAATGCTTCGACCAGTACTCTCATCGGATATTACGTCAGAATTATTGGAAAGAAAATCGCGGCTTAGGGTTTGATTTGAGTTGAGTAAAAACAGTGCAAGGATATCATATTCGGCGCGGGTCAAAGAGAGAGGAACGTTATTGTGCAGAATGATTTGCTCCGATTGACGCAACTCAAAGAGCGCTTTTTTTTTGGCTTCTTTGGGGTGATATCGTCGTAGAACACTTTTTATCCGTGCGATGAGTTCTTTAGGTTCATAGGGCTTTGGAAGATAATCATCTGCACCATATTGGAGTCCGATTACTTTATCATTGATGTCACTTCGCGCACTTGAAATAATGATGGGGATATTTGTTTTTGAACGGATCTGTTTACATAATTCTAGCCCATCCATTTGAGGAAGAGTCAAATCCAATATTACGAGATTAAAATCATTGCTATCGAGTAAGGCAAGTCCAGCAGAGGGTGTCGATGCTGCTGTTACGATAATACCGTATTTTTTGAGATAATTGACTAGCAGGGTTGTAATGTCGGGATCATCCTCGACCATCAGAGCATACAGCATCATACACCTCTGTTCTTTTTCACATAGTATGCCATAGGGATGTTAATCAAGGAGAAATGAACGAAGAAATTAAGAGGGTGGATTGCTCATTATGAGCGAAGTAAAGTTAGCCAACCATCCAGTTCGCACGTTTCGATTGACGCAGTTTTTTAAGCAGTGCTTTTTCCAATGAGCTTATTTTTTCCATAGGTATTTCCTCCTTATCGTATTTTTAAAAGTATATGACGGAATCATTACTGTAGAGTTACGTAACATTTAGTAGCAATCAAAGGAAAGAGTATGGCAACCCTGGAAAAAGCCTTATTGGGCGGTGGATGTTTTTGGTGTGTAGAAGCGGTTTATAATCGTGTTAAGGGAGTTGAACGCGCTATTAGTGGTTATGCAGGAGGATTGCGACCTAACCCAAGCTATGAGCAAGTGTGTACGGGAGCAAGCGGACATGCGGAAGTGGTTGAAATTACGTTTGATTCTGAAATTATTACCTACGAAGAAATTTTAGAGATATTTTGGACGATTCATAATCCTACAACTTTGAACGCTCAAGGTGCCGATCAGGGGACACAATACCGTTCGGTAATTTATTATTACAATGAAGATCAAAAAGCAAAAGCCATTCTCTCAATAGCCCAAGCACAAAAAAACTTCGACGATAAAATCGTTACGGAACTTTCTGCTGCTCCTGAATTTTTTGAAGCAGAAACGTATCATCAAAATTATTACAGTGAGCATCCGACACAAGGATATTGTTACGCAGTTATCACGCCGAAGATTGAAAAATTTGTGGGGAAATTTAACAATAAAGTTAAAAAGTAAAAAGTTTTATATTCCCGCATTAGCGGGAATATTGTAAAGAAGAAAGCAAAACTTAGTCGCTAAGTTCTACTTCGATACGGCGGTTTTCTGTACGGCCTTGAGGCGTTTTATTGGAAGATACAGGACTCATTTCGCCTTTGCCTGATGTCGTTAAACGATCTGCTTCAACACCATCTTTAACAAGGACATCTTTAATGGTCGCAGCACGTTTTTCCGAAAGCTTTTGGTTGTAAGCAGTTGAGCCGGTAGCATCTGCATGCCCTATGATACTTGCTTGGTAAGCAGGACTTTCTTCCATAAATGCAGCAAATTCAGAAATTTTCTCTGTTCCTCCTTTATCTACTGAATTTGAATCCGTTGCGAAAGTTATGTGAAGTGTTGTAGTTAACGGACAGCCATCACCGGCTACTTTGAAACCGGCAGGTGTATTTGGGCATTTGTCTTGAGGATCAAATACGCCATCTTTATCGCTATCAATAGGGCAAGCCGCAGCTGCAATCACTGGTGTAAGATTTTCTTTTGGTTCATCTAATATGACAGGTGCTTCTACAGCAGGAGTCGCCACAGATGCCGTAGGCTGCATTTTTTCACCAAAAGCGAAATTAAGTCCTGCCAGAAGAAGTAGATTGTTGTCCCAATTGGAACTATTGAACTTGAGCATATCAATTACTTCAAGTTTGAGGGCGAGTTGCTCTAGCAAAGCAATTTTTACTCCTGCGCCTACATCAGCAAACGGACTGTCATGATTATCGTACTGATGGTTGCTCATCGTCTCATAGCCGACCCCGGCTTTTACAAAGGGAGTAATAATATTACTCTTTTCAAATTCATAAATACCATTAAGAGCACTTCTAAAAATATTAGTATCCCCTTGCCCATTGTAATCAGCATTACTATAGAAAATGGATAGTTCTGGCTTTACCCCTATATCTAAGTCATTCAATTGAATTTCTGCTCCATAAACAGCATGATCTTTAAGCTCTTGAGAGTTATTAGAAAATCCTTCACCTCCCATTGCGCTAACTTCATAATTGTATTCACTTGCACTCAGTGCCGCAGCTAAAAATACCGAAAGTAGAATCTTCTTCATACTATACCCCTTGTTGGAATGAAATAAATTCTACAGAACAAAAATAAGCTTTTTATGAGTATGAATCGGTAAATTTTCGGGAGAGAAGTAGATTCCCGCAAGAAGCGGGAAAATGAAAGAAGAATAAGCCTTAGTTAGAAAGTTCGGCTTCGATACGACGATTTTCAGCACGGCCTTCTTTTGTTTTGTTGCTAGCAACCGGTTGAGAAGCACCTTTTCCGCTTGAAGTCAAACGATTTGCATCAACACCGTCTTTAACCAGCATTGCTTTTACAGCAGAAGCACGTTTCTCAGATAATTTTTGGTTTGATTTGGCTGAACCAACACTATCGGTATGCCCTACGATAGAAGCTTTATAGGCAGGACTTGCTTTTAAGAAATCTGCAAATGCATTTACTTCAGCAATACCTTTTGCATCAATTTTATTTGAGTTTGTTACAAAGTTCAAATGCAGTGTTGCTTTAAGTGGGCATCCATCAGCATCCACTTTGAATCCAGCAGGTGTGTTAAGACATTTGTCTGCATTATCAAGAACACCATCTTTATCATTGTCAATAGGAGTTACAACAACAGGAGCTACGATGACAGGAACAGCAACAACTGGAGCTGCAACAACAGGAGCTGGTTTTGGAACAACAACAACTGGAGCCGCAACAACTGGAGCAGGTTTTGGTTTTTCTGCTACTACCGCAGCGATTATCGGAACTTCAACTGCTGCAACAACCGGCGCTGCTTTTTCATCAAAGTTAAACGTCAAACCTGCTAATGCAGCAACATTGTGAATAGCACCTTCTTCTGGAGCATTATTCCCATTGTTTCTTTTTAAGAAATAGATGCTTTCAAGTTTGAGAGCGATTTGTTTCGTCAAATCTGCTTTAAGACCCACTCCTGCATCCACTAAAATCCCGTTATATCCTTTAGCTAGCGCACCTTTTTCAGCCTCATAGCCGATACCAGCCTTCACGAAAGGGGTAACTGCTGTATTGGTATTAATGTCATAAACACCATTTATCATTCCTGTGAAGATTTGAGATTCTGGCTTTCCAGTAATTTTATCTTCACCATACAGTACACTAATTTCAGGTTTAATGCCAGCAACTTCGAGAGCATTAAACTGCGCTTCAAGACCATAAACTGTATGATTCTCAATACCGCCTATTGCTCCTGTTTTGTCACCATATTCTTTATTCCAAACATACCCGGCAACCGGAGTTACTTCGTAGTTAAAATCGCTGGCACTAACCAAGGTAGCTGCAAGTAATATTGAAAGAGTAATTTTATTCATAGTGGTGTCTCCTTACGACAATGGTTTATATTGGTAATAGTATCTTGTAAATGTGATTAAATAGTGAATAAATATCTAAATTAAATCAAATTTTAGAGCGCTTTATGATAAAGTATAAAGAAAAATAGAGGAGCGCGAATGGAGAATGCATACGAATTAGCTATTATTGGTGCAGGTCCAGCGGGAATTGCAAGCGCCATTGAGAGTTATGCTTTGGGAATGCGCGGAATAGTATTGCTTGAAAAAGACGAAAACCACAATGCAACCATTCGGAAATTTTATAAAGACAATAAGCGGGTAGATGTGGATTGGAAAGGGCAAAAAGTAGAGCTTGACGGTTCCATCTATTTTGTGGATGGTACCAAAGAGAGTACGCTTGATTTTTTTGACCAGCTCTTAGACAACGAAGCAATGGAGCTTCGTACCCACTGTGAAGTTCAAAAGATTGTTAAGCAAGAGAACGGTTTTGAGATATTTATTGCGGGAGGGAGTATCCACGCGCAATATGTAGTGGTAACTATCGGACGGATGGGAAAACCCAATAAGCCGGATTATAAGATTCCGCCTAGTATAAAAAATCAGGTTCATTTTACCCTTGATGCGTGTGGAAGGGGGGAAAAAATTATGGTCATCGGTGGAGGTGACTCGGCGATTGAGTACGCAGTAGAGTTGTGCGATAAAAATGAAGTGAGTATTTGTTATCGTCGCGGCACCTTTCGCAGAGCCAATCCTACCAATCAAAATGATATTGCCAAAGCGGTTGAGAGCGGATGTGTACGAGCACTGTTAAATACTGAGATTGAGGGTTTAGAGAGCGAAGAGGGACTGGTTAAAGTCATGTTTAAAGATGGTTCCTCAGAGCTTTTTAATCGTCTTATTTATGCGATTGGCGGGACAACACCAAGCGGATTTTTGCAAAGCAGCGGTATCCAAGAGGAAGATGGAAAGCCGGTCCATAATGAAAACTATGAAACGAATATTGAAGGACTTTTTGTTGCAGGAGACATCACCCAAGAATCAGGCGGTTCGATTGCACTGGGATTAAATCATGGATTTGCGATTGCGAATTATATTATCTCTCATCAGGAGTGAGGGCAATTTCAAAACCCATTTTTTGCAGCATCTCTAAATCAGTATGGGCTTCACGCCCTGCAGTGGTGAGATAGTTGCCCAAAACGATGCTGTTCGCACCTGCTTGGAAAATCTCATTTTGACGTTCACGGAATGTGATTTCACGACCTCCCGCAATCATAATCCTGTCCGCTTTATCTAAAATTGTGCGAGAGAGTCGAATAAGATCAAGAGATTCATCAATGGTCAGAGGGCTTGGATTGAGCGGTAATGCGGGATTGTGATGGTAAAAATTCAAGGGAACAGAGACAGGATTAAGTGCTTTGAGAGAATGGAGCATACTTAGACGGTCGTCTTGCGTCTCACCCATTCCAAAAATTCCTCCGCTGATAAGTTTTAATCCCACCGAATTGACATTTTCACACGTCTCATAGCGCTCGTCCCATGGATGAGAGGTGCAGATTGACGGATAAAACTCGCGACTGGTTTCGAGGTTGTGATTGTAGGCGTGAATCCCTGATTTTTGCAGTTCTTGCAGTTGCTCGATGCTCGCGGTTCCATTGCAGGCAATGAGACGAAGGCGTGGGACTTCACGGCGCAATGTTGTGGCAATGGTACAGACAAAGTCAAGAGTTTTATCGTCCAGCCCTTTTTGTGCGGTGACAAGACAAAAGCCCAGTGCACCAAGGGATTCAAGACGACGTGCTTCATCTAGTATTTGCTCTATCGGTTTTTGCTTGTAGCGTTCAATGTCCGCTTTGTACTTGACGCTCTGGCTGCAAAATTTGCAATCTTCATTGCACGTACCGCTGTTGATGTTACAAATCGAACAAAGGAATATTTTTTTCATTATTATTTTTTGGTTCTTTCAAAAGTATAGTGTGCTTCTTCAAATACTTCACTGCCGATAGCTCGCGAATAGTGAGTAACGGTAAAAGCAGTATCGGTGATATCGAGCATCGCGCACGATGAAGACGGTTCATCACGAGCGCACGCTTCCCCCGGATTTAAAAAAAGTGTTTTGTTTTTAAAATCGCACTCAAAAACATGAGTATGACCAAAAATGACCACTTCTACATCGGCATTCATATAAAACGGTAAGTGCATGAGTTTGCATTTTGCACCTGCCAGGGTAAAATAGTGAGGTTCTTGGACAAGGTTGTATTTATCATGGTATTCGTGCAAGTGGGCATCATTGTTGCCATACACCGCCATGTAGCGCAGACCGCTGGATTTGAGCTGTTCTAATATTTCAGGTTTGACGATGTCTCCGCCATGAATAAGAAATTCTGCTCCATGGGCTTTGAGGTGATTAATGGCTTTTTGAGATCGTCCGACTTTAGAATGGGTGTCAGAAAGCAATCCGATTTTCATTCACCACTCTCTACTGCTGTTTCATTGGGTGTTCTGTTTTTACATTTGGTACACTCAAAAACTTCTTTATTGCGGTATGTTCTTGGAGCCAGTGCGCCGCCGCATCCTTCAACTTCACATTTGTGAAGGCTTGGTTCAAATTTGGAAATAAATTTACATTTTGGATACGCTTCACACCCCCAAAATGCTCCGCGACGGGATTGTCTCCACATCAGTTTTCTGCCACAATCAGGGCAAGGGACTTCGGAAAATTTGGTTTCTTGATTGAGTGTTTTGGTGTTTTTACACTCAGGATAGGCGCTACATGCCAAAAATTGACCGTTTCGACCGCTTTTAATGACCATAGCGCTTCCGCATTTTTCGCACTTCTCTTCGCTGAGCTCATCGGGAGTGGTTGGATTGGCTTTTTGGCTCTCTTCGGTTTGTTCGGTGTATTTGCATTTTGGGAAACCGCTGCACGCGATAAACTCACCAAAACGTCCTGAACGAAGGAGAAGCTCGCTTCCGCACTGCGGACAGTTTCGTCCTAGTGGAGTAGCGATTTTAAGGCTTACAATGTCTGCTTTTCCTGCTTCTATTTTTGCCATAAAGGGATGATAAAAATCAAGAATGATTTTATGCCATGATTTTCCCTCTTCGCCGATTTCATCCAACGTCTCTTCCATACTCGCGGTAAAAGAAGAATCTACAATCTCTTCGAAATGTTTTTCCAACAGTTCGGTCACCGTAAAGGCGATTTCAGTGGGGGTAATGGCACGCTTTTCGATTTCGATGTAGTTACGCGCTTGGAGCGTTGAAACGGTAGGGGCATACGTTGATGGTCGCCCGATTCCCTCGGATTCCAGCTTTTTGATGAGGCTGGCTTCGGAGTAACGAGAAGGCGGCTCAGTAAAGTGTTGTTCCGTCGAGATGGTTTGAATATCAATAGCGTCACCGGTGGTAAGGGTAGGGAGAAGCTTGTCTTTATCATCGCTTCCGGTTACACGGTAAAATCCATCAAATAAAAGCTTGCGCCCTGTGGCACGAAACTGGGCTTTTGGACTCTCAAAGGTGATACTTTGTTGCTCAAAACGGGCATCATTCATTTGACACGCGATAAAGCGGTTGTAGATGAGTTTATACAGTTTGATCTCATCAGGCTTGAGGTACGTTGCAGCAATTTCGGGAGTGAAGGCAAGCATTGTTGGGCGGATTGCTTCGTGTGCTTCTTGAGCCCCTTTGGATTTTTTTGTATAGACTTTTGGATTTTCAGGCAAATACGCTTTACCGTAACGGCTCTCGATCAGCTCGCGCGCCGCTTCAACCGCTTCGGCTGCAAGGTTGAGTGAGTCAGTACGCATATAGGTGATAACCCCAGATGTCCCTTCGGGTGTTTTTACCCCTTCATAGAGAGATTGAGCGACCATCATGGTTTTTTTCGGAGAAAAACCAAGCTGTGAAGAAGCCGTTTGTTGAATCGTAGACGTCATAAACGGAGGAGGGGTAGAGGATTTACGCTCTTTTGTCTCGATTTCGCCGACTTTGAATGCTTCATTTTTTAAGATACCAACAACCCGTGATGCTTCATCCCCCGTTTTAATGGTGAGTTTGTCGATTTTTTCGTTTTCAAATTGTACCAATCTCGCGTCAATATCGGTTTTGAACAGAGTATCAATTGTCCAATATTCTTCAGGGATAAAAGCACGGATTTCACGCTCGCGGTCAACAACAATTTTAAGCGTTGAGGATTGAACCCGTCCTGCAGATAACCCTTTTTGGATTTTAGAGGCAAGCAGCGGAGAGAGCTTATACCCTACAATACGGTCGAGTAAACGGCGTGCTTGTTGGGCATTGACTCTGTCCATGTCCAGGGCTCTTGGAGTTTCCAATGCATGGATGATGGCATTTTTGGTAATCTCATGAAACACAATGCGCGGCAGTGATTCGGGATCTTTACCAATAGCGTGGGCGATGTGCCAGCCGATTGCTTCTCCTTCGCGGTCTTCGTCGGTCGCGAGGTACACAGTATCCGCTTTTTTCGCCAACTCTTGGATCTGTTTGACGATTGCGGTACTGTCTTCACTGATTTTATAATCAGGAATAATGGTCTCGTTATCGATCTTTATCCCGAAGCGGGCTTTTGGAAGATCTCGTATATGCCCTTTGGATGCGATAACCTCATAGTCATTGGAGAGGAAGTTTTTTATAGTCTTGGCTTTTGCCGGAGACTCTACAATAATTAATTTCAAAGTGCTGAATCCTATAATATGGATGAATACCGAAAGTGTAACAAAAAAAATTGCAAAACTGTTAAAGTTTTTTTATTATTGCCCGATATGGTTTGTAACAGCAAGGATGCTGAAACTTCAGAGCGAATGCTCTAACCATAAAAGGATTTATCATGGGATTTAAAATTAACACAAACGTTGCGGCGTTAAACGCACATACAAATGCAAGTGTCAACAATCGTAACTTGGACAGTTCATTGTCTAAACTTTCTTCAGGTCTTCGTATCAATACAGCAGCAGATG
>JAGXHZ010000057.1 GCA_024635855.1 Sulfuricurvum sp. | reverse complement strand
AGATGTGTATAAGAGACAGGAAGTGTACCCATTGCCAGCGTCGCAACGATTACGCAAACCGAAGGGCCCGTACAGGTGATTCGCGAAAACAACGAACGGCTCAGTGTGGTGCGCTCCAATGTAGAGAACCGGGACTTGGTCGGATTTGTCGAAGAGGCAAAACAAAAAATCAATGCGTCCATCGCACTTCCCGATGGCTACCACATCACCTACGGAGGACAGTTTGAAAATCAGCAACGCTCTTCTGCGCGCCTTGCGGCAGTGGTTCCTGTAAGTATCGTGGTCATTTTCTTTATCCTCTTTTTCACGTTCCGATCCGTGAGTAACACGCTGCTCATCCTGCTCAATATCCCTTTTGCGATTACAGGGGGAATTATCTCTTTGTTTATCAGCGGAGAATACCTCTCTGTCCCCGCATCGGTCGGGTTTATCGCCCTCTTTGGTATTGCCGTACTCAACGGTATCGTCATGGTGAGCTACTTTAACACGCTGCTTTCCAATGGATATACCATTCACGAAGCAGTTAGCGAGGGAGCACGCAGACGGCTTCGCCCCGTACTGATGACGGCGTTTATCGCGGCACTCGGATTGCTTCCGCTACTCTTTGCAACCGGAGTCGGAAGTGAGATTCAAAAACCGCTCGCGATCGTCGTATTGGGAGGGTTGGTCACATCGACGATTCTTACCCTCCTGATTTTACCGCCTGCTTTTAAAATGATCTACAATCGAGGACGAAAATGAGCTTGAATAGAATGGATATATACTTTGAAATCGCAAATAAAGATACATTGGTTGATTTATTATTGGAAGAAGGATATGATGATTTTTATTTTTTTCCTTGTAAACGCTACGGTGCCGGAGCCTTTTTGGTAAGCTCTGAAGAACAAGTAAGTGCCCGACGGGATTTTGGATTGTTTCGCCTTTTTTTGCAAAACACTGAAGCGATGGTCCTTGCGAGTGCTATCAAAGAAGAATTAAAAGACAAAACGATTAAGATATTCATAGATGAGGTAAAAGAACTGTAAATGCGTATATTGATTGTTGATGATGAAATAGAATTATTGGAACTGTTACGACTCTCACTGGAGGGAAATGGGTGGTTTATCGACACCGCTTCGGATGTATCCGAGGCCAAGAGCTATTTGGACGCATTTCATTACCAAGTAATCATCCTAGATCGCACCTTTCACGGGGTCGATCAATCCCTCTCGCTTATTACCTATGCAAAACAAAAAAATCCGCAACAGCCCATTTTGCTTCTCAGCGCACTCTCCAGTGTAGATGATAAAGTAAAAGGGTTCGAAATGGGTGCGGATGATTATCTCGAAAAACCGTTCGATATCAAAGAACTGCGCGCCCGTATCCTCTCACTTGGTCGTCGTTTTTCACCCAAAATTCTCACCATAGAAGTATTTGAAATCGATCCCTCAAATCAAAGTATCCGCAATGAAGGAACCCAAATTTCGCTCTCTAAAAACGAACACGCCCTCTTCTTTTATCTTTTGTCTCGCGGAACTGTCGCGTCCCGTGATGAGATCATGGACGCACTCTATGACAATCCTCAAAACGTTACCCCAAACACTATCGATGAGCTCGTAAGCAGATTACGTAAAAAACTTTCCGCTACTATCATAAAAACCATCAAAACACGAGGATATGTGATTGAAATTTAGCTCAAATGGATCACTCAAGATTAAAATAGTCTTTCTCTTCTCACTGCTGATAGCCATTGCTTTTAGTCTCAACTGGATGGTCGCAACCCAAACGATACACGGAGAAAAAATAGACGATTTAGAAAAAACGCTGCAGCATCTTCTCTATGAAAGCAACGATGAATACATTAGCCATCCTTTGACGTTAAAAAGCGATTTGACCTTTTTGTATGCCATACCCCATAATCAAATGATCATTAGTAATTCCGAAGCAAGCCATTTACGTTTTTTGGTTTCCAAGATACCTTATCTTAGAGAAAAAAATGAGATAAGCGTCTATGTCAAACTTCAAGACTCTCTCTATCTTAATGCGATAAGTGACGACTCAAAACTTCAACTCTCCGTAAACAAATACTCTCAAAAACTTCTCATACGGTACCTTTTTTCATTGTTGGCTGTCCTAATAATCAGTCTTTTTTTACTCGATTATTACATGAAACCCTTGGGAATTCTCGCACAAAAAACGCGTGATTGGAAAACCGGGGATAAATTCTCACTCGACAACTCTGACCGAGAAATCCAAGAGGTTGTAACGGCGTTTAATACACTTATCCGCCGACTAGAAGCTTTTCGCACCAAAGAAGGAGAATTATTCAAAGAAGCAGCGCATGAATTAAAAACTCCGCTTGCATTAATGCGTTCACGACTGGATGCATACGAGAACAGCAAAGGATATGATAAAAACAAATTTGTCGTTGATTTGGGACATGATATCGAGCGTTTAACGGCTGAACTAAAAAATGTTCTTTTCTTAGAAAGTTCCGACTATGAAGATCCTGTCTCATTAAGCATGAATACAACCTTGCGTAATATTGTTCAAAAAGTTGATATCCTCGCAAAACGAAGAAAACTGATCCTTCAGCTGCCTGCTCAAAACTTTACCCTTACTGCCCCTGAAAAACTACTGACTAAAGTGCTAACCGCTTTAATAGAAAATGCTATGACCTACGCGACAGAAAACAGCCAAATTGATATAGAGATTAATCAAAATGAGCGATCCATTACAATAGCCAACAATGCTGGCGATGAAAAATATCTATTTAGCTCCAAAATCGGACATAAGATGTTACAAAGGCTCAGTGAAGAACTCAATTATACGTATGAAATCACCCAGTACGCTTCGCGATATACCATTACTCTTCAATTTTTGTAAGCACTTGTTATAATAACGATATCAATCTCTCACTAAATAGGAATCTAATGCAATTTTTATGGCGCTCTACCAGTCACTTTAACCTTGCCAATTTAGTGACAATGGCAAATGTAACGTGCGGGCTTCTTGCCGCTTATTTCATTACGCAAGAACACTTTATCCTCGCATCGGCTCTTGCTTGGGCAGGAGGAGCATTCGATATTATTGATGGGAAAATTGCCCGAAAATATGGTTTATCTAATGAATTCGGGGTTCAGCTCGACTCATTCGCCGATTTCCTCAGCTTTGTCCTCGTGCCTGTATTTTTTATCTTTCAAGCTGTTTATACCGATCTCACAGGACTCCCCCTGATCATCACTTCGATTGCTTCAATCTATTATGTCATCAGTGGATTACGCCGTTTGATTCAGTTTAACATTCAAACAGATGCCGGAGAAGTTGCGAAACATTTTACAGGAGTTCCAACACCCCTTGGAGCGATTTTACTTTGGCTTGTATGGCTGGGATCAGGATTTATCGGATGGATTGGAGTGCTTGCGCTGATGGTTATCATCGGAGCGTTGCTCAATTCAAAAGTGAAGATTCCGCATTTATAAAATTTCTTCTTCCTCACTATCTGTGAGTGACGACGGAAGCATCTTCTTAGGTTTCAATCCCAGCTTTCGCATCGCTTCAACACGACGAATAAGACTGCCTTTTCCTGATAATTTTGTCATAGCACCTTCATAGCTTTTTTGAGTACGACCGATCTGCTCACCGATCTTTTCCATGTCTTCCACAAATCCCACCAATTTATCATACAGCGCTTCGGCAGATTCGGCAATCGCTTTGGCATTGCGTTCTTGATATTCACTTCTCCAGATATGTTCTATCGTGCGCAGAGTTACGAGAAGAGTGGATGGAGAGACAACGACAATATTTTGCTCGTATGCCGTTTTGAAAAAGGTATTATCCTGCTCTAATGCCAAAAGAAATGCCCCCTCTATTGGCATAAAGAGAAGGACAAAATCGAGAGTCCGAACACCGCTGAGCTGTTCATACCTCTTTGAACTCAACCCTTTTATATGGGCATGGATTGAGAGAAGATGCTGTTTCAACGCATGAGCACGATCTTCATCATTGTCGGCGCGGATAAATGCATCATAGGCAACCAATGAAACTTTTGAGTCGATAATAATGTCTTTGTTTTGAGGAAGATGAACGATCACGTCAGGACGGAACTTTTTCCCCTCTTCATCACTGTACGTATTTTGGGTTTCGTACTCATGCCCTTCTCGTAATCCTGAATCTTCTAAAATCCGTTCCAGTACAATTTCCCCCCAATTTCCTTGGGTTTTATTCTCTCCCTTAAGGGCGTTGGTGAGATTGATTGCATCTTCACTGAGGCGTTCATTGAGGGATTTTAGACGAAGGATTTCATCTTTGATACTCTGACGCTCTTTGGCATCGTGGATAAACTGCTCTTTGCTCTGAGTGGCAAAATTGGTGATCTGTTCACGAAACGGCTTGAGCAACAGATCAAGTCCTTTCGTATGCGCTTCATCGAATGTTTTAGCTTTTTGGTCAAAAATTTGGGTCGCCAGATGTTCAAACTGCCCTTTCATCTGCAGTTTTGCTTCATCGAGTAGACGCAATTTCTCTTCAAAAGCACGTGCTGATTCCTCATGTCGCGTATGTAATACCGCAAAATCCCGCTCAAGTGCGTGATAATCATTGTTCTTGGCTTCAAATTTTGATTGAGACTCCATGCGTAATTGATGTTCTTGATTGAACATCTCTTGAATCTGTAAGGCACGTGATTCCAACAAAGTGTATTCCTGACGGGATTGATTCCACATCCACGCGAGCGTTCCAGCAGTTAGGGTAGCAATTAGGGTTGTTATTTCATATATCATGGTGTGATTATAACCAACCGCCAGCTAAGGCGAAAAAAATATGGCATGGTGTAATATTTTTAGATGAAAATATCTTCCAATGCACCCTGCCCCTGTTACAGTGGTGAAAAATACAAAAAATGTTGTCAGCCTTATCATAAAGGGATATTTCCCTCCAATGCACTCAAACTTATGCGCTCCCGTTACAGCGCCTATTCTTTGAATTTAGCGGATTACATCCTAAAAACAACCCATCCTAACAATCCTGATTACACGGTTGAAACAGCATTATGGAAAGAAAATATTTTAGAGTTTTGTTACAATACTCAGTTCTTAGGATTAAAGATTGGTGAATTTATAGATGGTGAAACGGTCGCATATGTGACGTTTGACGCGATATTGGACAGCGGCTCTCTCAAAGAGAAAAGCCGATTTTTAAAAGAAGACGGAAAATGGCTCTATGAAAGCGGGAGCTTCGATTAGCACCCGACCATTTCAATGCAATCTTCCCCTTTAGGGATCAGACACAAAAACACATACGCTTCCTCCCCAACCGTCTCATAACTGTGAGCAACACCTGCCGGAATAAAGAGAATATCCCCTGCAACCGCCTCAAATGTCTCATCCCCGCACTTCACATTTGCCCTCCCTGAGAGAACATACTGCTCATGCTCAACCGTGTTTGTATGATGAGGCATAAACCCGCCCGCATCGATCGTGAAACAGCGCATCGCAAAATTGGGAACTTCTTGTAAAGATAGAAGCATCTGCATGCTTACGCCAGATCCTGCTTTTTGTGGCATCGATTCAATGGAGTTTAATTTTCGGTGTATCATTATCATCCTTTTTTTGGTTGTATTATCCCATATTTTCCTCAAACTTGACAACCCATCCACCATTGATTATAATGTCACTAACCAAAAAGACTCTCAAGCAATCTACAACTTTCTTCTATTGCACAAAATTAACATACCCTAAGGCTTCTTTCATAATGAGCGAAAACGCAAAAACCCCTACTCCTCGAAACAACACCAAAAACCGTACGCATACCCCAGTAGAAGGGTTCACGATTGAAGCCCTTAGAACAAAAACACTTGAAACCCTCCTAGAGATTGCAACCTCTCTCAATGTCGAAGACCCCAATGAGCTAAAACGTCAAGACCTCATCTTCGAAATCCTTAAAACCCAAGTACAGCAAGGCGGATTCATCCTCTTTACGGGTATTTTGGAAATCATGCAAGACGGTTACGGTTTCTTACGTGCTGTCGACCAAGGTTTCAGCGATTCGATGCACGATGCATACGTTTCCAGTACCCAAATCCGACGTTTTGCTCTCCGTAATGGGGACATCGTTACAGGTCAAGTACGCGCACCAAAAGATCAAGAGCGCTATTACGCCCTTCTAAAAGTCGAAGCGATCAACTATCTTCCGCCTGAAGAGTCTAAAAAACGTCCGTTATTTGAAAATCTTACCCCTCTTTATGCCCTCGAACAGCTCAAGCTTGAGTACCAGCCAACGCATCTTACTGGACGAATGATGGATTTGTTCTGTCCAGTAGGTAAAGGGCAACGTGGTCTCGTTGTTGCCCCTCCACGCTCAGGAAAAACAGAACTTTTAAAAGAAATTGCCCACGGTATCACCACGAATCATCCAGAAGCAGAACTCATGGTATTGCTCGTCGATGAACGTCCTGAAGAAGTTACCGATATGGAACGTTCGGTTAAGGGTGAAGTATATAGCTCTACTTTTGATGAGCCTGCTAAAAATCATGTCAAAGTAGCTGAAATGGTCATCGAACGTGCAAAACGTCGTGTTGAGCTTGGCAAAGATGTCGTTATCTTGCTCGACTCCATCACCCGTCTTGCCCGTGCGTACAATACCGTTACTCCAAGCTCAGGAAAAGTCCTTTCAGGGGGAGTCGATGCCAACGCATTGCACAAACCAAAACGCTTCTTTGGTGCTGCTCGTAACATCGAAAATGGTGGAAGTCTTACCATCATCGCCACCGCGCTTGTCGAAACAGGAAGCAAAATGGACGAAGTCATTTTCGAAGAGTTCAAAGGAACCGGTAACTCCGAGGTCGTACTCAGCCGTAAGATTTCAGAACGCCGCATCTATCCTGCAATCGATATTCTCAAATCAGGTACGCGTAAAGAAGAACTTCTTTTAGGTGCCGATGTATTGCAAAAAGTATTTGTTTTACGTTCTATGCTGCACAAACAAGAAGACGAAGTTGAAGCACTGCGTTTCCTATACAGCACCATGCTAAAGAGCAAAAGCAATACGGAATTTCTTGATAGCATGAACGAGTCGAGTAAATAATGCGAGTCGGTGTTTTCGATAGCGGGGTTGGAGGCTTAAGCGTCGTCAAATCACTGTTGGAACACCACCTTTTCGAAGAGATCATCTATTTTGGTGATACCGCCCGCGTCCCGTATGGGGTCAAAGATCAAAACACCATTATCCGCTACTCTCTCGAAGCAATAGAATTTTTTAAAAACTTTGAAATCGATTTGCTCATTACCGCGTGTAATACCGTCAGCGCATACGCTCTGGATGAGATGCGTCTTCACAGTGATCACGATGTTATCGGCGTTGTAGAACCGGGAGTCTTAGCCCTCAAAAATGCCATCCCTGATACGAATGCCAAGATTCTCATTCTAGGGACCAAAGCCACGGTAAAATCAGGCGCATACGAAAAAGGGCTAAACGCTCTTGACTACCATAATCTCAGCGCAATTGCCACAGGACTGCTCGTCCCCATCGTCGAAGAGGGATTGTATGAAGGAGAAGTCCTCCAAAGTACTTTGAACCATTATTTTGGCAATTTGACCCAAGCACCGGATGCGATTATCCTCGGATGTACCCATTTTCCCCTTATCGCCAATGCCATAGAGTCCTACTTCGAGGGAAAAAGTACCTTGATCCACTCAGGAGAAGCAATCGTTGAATATTTGGAAGCGCATTACGATTTTACGAAACGGTTTGAGCATACAGAATTGAAATTTTTCGCCTCTGAAAACCCAGAGGGACTTCGACGTACCGCCAAAGAATGGCTACAATTATAAAGGAAATGCAATGGCAGAACGTTCCGAAGTATTAGCATTAAAATACCGCCCAAAACGATTCGAAGAGCTTATCGGTCAAGAGAGTATCTCTCAAACTCTCAGCCTCGCTCTGGATTCCAAACGTCTCTCTCATGCGTATCTTTTTTCAGGACTTCGCGGTTCAGGAAAAACCTCTACGGCACGGATTTTTGCAAAATCGTTGATGTGCGAAAACGGTCCAACTTCCTCACCGTGTGATGTCTGTTCCCACTGTGTGATGGCAAATGAGGGTCGTCACATTGACATCATCGAAATGGACGCCGCATCCAGTCGTAAAATCGATGATATTCGTGACCTCATCGAAAACACCAAATACCGTCCTGCAGCAGGTGCATTTAAAATCTTCATTATTGACGAAGTGCACATGCTCACCAAAGAAGCGCATAATGCCCTTCTTAAAACCCTAGAAGAGCCTCCTGAATACGTCAAATTTATCCTAGCAACCACCGATCCCCTCAAACTCCCTCCGACTATCTTGAGTCGAACCCAGCATTTTCGTTTTAAGCGTATCAGTCACCCGAATATCGTTCATCACCTCAGTCACATTCTCCACCTTGAGAACATTGAGTTTCAAGCTGAATCCCTCGATATTTTAGCCCGTAGCGGTTCAGGGAGCCTACGCGACACCCTCACCCTGCTCGATCAGGCGATTATCTACTCCAAAGGCTTCGTAGACGTAAAAACCGTTGCCGACATGTTAGGACTTCTTGATCCTGAGTACATCTCACTCCTCTTTGACGCGATTTTTGCCAAAGACCGCAATGGACTTATCACAATGCTCAAAGAGCTCGAATCTTATGAAGCCGAAATGGTAGTCGATGAGCTTATCGCCTATCTAAAAGAGAAGCTTTATGAAGGAGACCACCGATTTAGCCCTCTGGTGATTGAACGATTTTTCCGTATCCTAAGTGATGCAAAAACCCTCTTTTCCATCAATGCTGACGGAGGATTTGTCATAGGACTCATCCTTTTCAAAATGATTGAAGCACTGAAGATCAAAGAGATCGATGAGATGATCGAGTCCCTCGAATCACGTACACCGCTGCATTCAGTTCCCAATACAACACCGGCAGCAACAGCTCCTCAACCTGTCCAAAAAATCACCGTAACCGCGTCCGAAGTCTCCCCTTTTGATCACTTATGCGCCAAAATCCGTGACCGTGATGCCACCCTTTCACGATGCTTTGAGAACAATATCACGTTTGTTTCATTTGATGGAAGCACCCTCACATGGGAAAGTTGTGCCGAAGGAAACGACAGAGAGCTTTTGAAGCATGGCTACTCCATTATCCGACAATTTGTCCGTGAAATCTACGGGATCGACACCGTGATAAAATCTCAAGGATGCACCAAGGAAGCAGTTGCAAAAGCTCCAGAGCCAACACCCGAACCTGTAATAATTGAACCTATCAATGAACCTGTCATAGAACCAGCCTCTATGGTAGAAGATGTAGAAATTAGCGTCGGAAGCTGTGTCAGTCAATGCGATGAAGTCAGTGTCAAAGAATTTGACGGCTCCGACGTCCTAAAAGAACCCATGATCGCCAAAGCCGCCGAACTCTTTGAAGCAACGAAGATTACGGTGCAGTCGAAGGTTTAACGTTCCTTATTATCTCTTCCTCCACACCGACATTTGCGAAATCGTATGTTGAAACTTACGTGCGGTTTCGCGAATAACGAATGGGATGTCTTCGGTTGCGATAAGCTCAAAATTACTTTCCAATAGTTCTTTTAATCCCTCTAACGTCGAGACTTCTTTTCCATTTTCATCCACATACCCACCCAGCCAAAACTTTTTCGCCGTGTATTCTTCTCTCCATGTATAAGGTGAAGTCAGTACCAAAATTCCATCATCATTAATCCGCTCATGAATGGTTGATAAAAACAATTTTGGCTGATACAATCGGTCGATGAGATTGGTGGCCATAACCAAATCATAGCCGCTAAAATTTTCAGCCAAAGCGCATGCATCCCCTTGAGAAAATGCAACTTTAACACACGCATCTCGAAAGCTGTACATTGTCATATCAACAAGTATTTGATTTTTAAGCTCACCTTCTGTATTTTGCGCATACAGTATTCGACCATTTTTTTGAAGCTCTACTGCCGCATCGATAAAGCTTTTCGAATAGTCAACACCATCAACATGATCAAATTCTAGCGCCAATTCAAAAGACGCCCGCCCTGTTGCACATCCTAAATCTAATGCCTTGTTTTGTTGCGTATTTTTTGAATACCCAATGGCTTTTTGAGCACATACTTTAGCAAAATTTGTCACACCAAAATAGTCATCTCCATATTGAAAATCGCAATATTGAGAGACCAACTCATCTGTTTCGTAAATATTATTTTCTTTCATTTTCATCCTCTATTTAATAATGGAAGTGTATTAAGCAAGTTTTCACAATACTCCCACTGATCCAATGTCTCTTTCCACTCAGAGGGAATGGCATTAACACCTTTGTACGCACCCAAGACCATCCCGATGGCAATAGCACGAGAGGCATTATCGCCTCCTACCATAGCATTGGCTTGCAGTGCTTTTTTTAAGCCATCTGCTTGATTTTCATACTTGAGAATAAAATAAACCGCTCCCGGAAGCGTCCCCTCTGTCGGGCTTGCCTTACCCACTTTTATAGGTTCTGAGCGTCCAATATCCCACAATCGTGCCATACTGGTCAACGCCAAATCATCTACAAAAGATTCACGTGACAATGGTAATTCAGGATCGGTTGCTTCGGTAAATTTTGCAATCGCCTGCGCCACTTTACGCTCTACAAAACCGCCCATCTGTACGGCAACCGCTTCAATCGCGTCTTGAGGAGAGGAACCATTGATAACACGATGTGTAACACGGGCAAAAAATTCTCCTCCACCAAGGGCTTCACTGTTTTTATGAGTAAACATACAAGCTCGAGCAACATTTGCCAGCTCTTCTTCGTTTTCATAATAACCATGTGCCGCAACATGACGAATCGCCATCGCATTCGAGATTCCACCTAAACGCTCTACTGGGACACCTTGTCGTACTTGTGCATACGTTTCTTTTGTCATGGTACAAATCCATGAGCCCCATCCGTTTTCAAGACGATTCATCCAATGCCCAATCATTGCACTCACATCAAAAGATCTTGGCGGTACAGCGATGGAACTCAAATGTTCTAAAACAACCACATTATAATCCCCATAATCGGTAGTTCCGCCTGCACTTTTCCCCGGATGATAATTACGCTCGCCCCATCCAATACCATGTGTTTGACCACCCATCATCTCTCCTGGAGACATAAACTTTTCAATGTGCTTATCACCATACGCTCTAAAAATCTTTTGTGCGTCATACTCATAATGACTCCCTAAACACAGGGCATCACCCACTAAAGCACCGAAGAATGCCCCTTTGATTGCCTCATCTTTTGTAACTTGATCCATACTATATATCCAATTTTTTTACGAGTTTATCCGATTAAAGCGTTAAGTTTAAAATACTTTATTGCTTTTTTACTTTTTTTCAGCTATACTTCAGCTATTGAAAGATGATTTAGAGTTTCATCTTTGGCTAGCTCTCTATTGAAGACCTTTTGTTAACAGTACGGCCCGCTCTAAGAATACTCCAATTTATATTTTCGACCACCACGGCAACGGGGTGTATTTTTTAACAAAAAGGTCTACTATGGCAGATGTAATCAACGGAACAGTAAAATGGTTCAATGGCGAAAAAGGTTTTGGATTTATCCAACAAGATAACGGAGACAAAGATTTGTTTGTTCACTTTCGTCAAATTAACCGTACTGGTTATGGCCGTGTTTCACTTGAAGAAGGTCAAAAAGTATCTTATACTGTTGGTCAAGGCGAAAAAGGCCCACAAGCAGAAAACGTTACAGCACTGTAATTTCTTCTTATTGAGCAGGTTTTCTGCTCAATATCTTCTATTCATTCATTAACAATCGTTTCATTCGTCGCTCCAGAAAGAACTATTCACCCACTTTTCAATAATATCTACCAACCCTATTCACGATCACTAAGGATCACCAAATGGAAAGCAGAGAAGCCGTTTTAGATGCCCTTTCAAAAGGTAAAAAACTCACCAGCACCGTCACAGGTCTACAATATATTCATATCGATGG
Organism: Sulfuricurvum sp.; assembly: GCA_024635855.1. The sequence continues at coordinate 1,252 of JAGXHZ010000057.1, read as the reverse complement.
AAAACTTCATGCACGTCACGGAGAAAAAAATGACTGGAATCAAAGTGAACTTTGTTTCGATAATCCTCCATCATGGCTCAATCTAAGAGACTAAGGGAACTGTATGAACGGGAATGAGCGTAAGAATATACAATCCGGTAAACGCGTCACCATAGTCCTAAAGCAAGATCAATCTTCGGGAAAACTTACTGAAGGAATTGTACGTGATCTTCTTACTAACTCCTCTTCTCATCCTCACGGTATCAAAGTACGCTTAATGAGCGGTGAAGTTGGTCGCGTTAAAGAGGTGTTTTAATACCCCAGCGTGATGAACGCATACCCCGCCATAGAACAACTCCAATAAGAATACCTATACTGTCCGCCACAATATCCAAAGTTGAAAAAAAACGTCCCGGTATAAAATACTGCGTTGCTTCAATTTGAAAACCAACGAGCAACAATAGAGCAATTTTTCTGACTTCTGAAAAATGATTGTATGCAAAACTGATTAAAATAAATAAAACAAAAAATGCAACAAAGTGGTTTTGTTTATCCCACATTCCATCCATAGCTTCGATATGTTGTGGTGTAAGCGCTAAATACTCTATCACACTAAAATTGCCAAGCAATACGCTTTTAAAAAAAATTGTTTTCATTGATAGAATTATAGCATACCCCGATTACTCTCAAAATATCAGCTCTTACGGAATCCGAACAATTCGAGTGAACTTTTCGTCGCACGGGCGATAATACTCTGCTCTGGTCGAAACATCGCATTGGAGATTACTTTTACACACTCCATTATCTCCTCAAACCCATGATTCGGATAGGTGCTTTGGAGAACGATCCTATCCATGCTCATCTGCGCCAACACCTCTGTATCAAACGCTCCGATATTTCCCATCCCCATCGCGAGGTAAAAGTTAGGGAGATTTTCATGCTCATGCGTAGCATTGAGGATAATCCCTCTGCACTCACCTAAAGAATCAATCAGCGTCTCATTGAGATATACTTCATCGATGACGATAGGTTTATCACTCATCATGACACTATCTTCATCACTCACAATCGAAAATGCAACACACTTTCCATCCGCTTTATCCTGTAAATGCAACGGCACAGAGTAAAAGATACTCTCATATTCATCCGCGATTTTTTGGGTTTGCTCTATCTCGGAAATCGTTTTGGGATGGAGGATAAACATCTGCACCATCGTATCTTCTATAATATCATCCAAATTATCGAAAAAATCTTCATCAGCATTGCATAAATT
>JAGXHZ010000056.1 GCA_024635855.1 Sulfuricurvum sp. | reverse complement strand
CTTTTATTCACTTTTTGGTGAATCGTCTTTTACAAACTTCGTTCCGCTGATAACGATTCCGATATCGCCCTCTTTCCAGAAAATAGTTCTCCACACTTGGTAGTAGATATGAAATACGACCCAGCAGATAATAAACCACATGGTCAAATGATGTGACATGCGAACATCCATTTTACTTCCGCCGGTTACATACAATGTCCAATCCGTTGCTGCATGTAACATCCACGGCCACCACGCACCGATTGAACTTGTCCCTGAACCCAACCCATGCACATAGAGTTGAAGCCCCGTGAGAAGCATCCAAATAAGCAGCAAATGAAAAATCGTAAAATAAACGGTATTGAAACTGTCTGCATGCTCTGAATTCAACTCATTTCTACGGTTTAAGGTTATTAAATTCACTAAAACATTTTTGAATTCCAAAATATTTTTGGCATTCGGAATCACCTTTTTATACGGTTTTTCAAATCGACTGAAAAAGTACAAATAGGCGATAACAATCGATGTCACGTCAAAAATGATCGCAATGATAAAATGACCATAGCGGTTCCATGCCATGACGTATTTATCAACGGCACCATCAGCTATAAACGTCTGATAATACGGGTGTCCGATATAAAGTCCTGTAGCAATCGATCCAACCAAACAAATCACATTTATCCAATGCATGACTCGCATGATCGGAGTCATACGTTTGACTTGTGTATACCCCTGTTTCATGATTCTCTCCTTAGATACTGCAAGAGGTATCTACTTTGTAAACAGCAAGCTCTTTACCTTTGGTATCGACGACATGTACGGCGCAGGCAATACAAGGGTCAAAACTGTGAATGGTACGGATGATTTCCAACGGTTGTTCTGGATTGGCCACTTTGGTTCCGATCAAACTCGCTTCGTATGCGCCCAACCGTCCTTTGTGATCACGCGGAGCCGCGTTCCATGTCGAAGGTACGACCGCTTGATAATTCACGACCTTACCATCTGCGATGCTGACCCAGTGACCGAGTGCTCCGCGCGGAGCTTCTGCCATACCACGTCCTTTGGCACTGACACTGACTTTATCAAAATCAAAATCGGTCCATGTTTTAAGATCACCCGCTGCCGCATTCTTCGCAAGCTCATCGACCCATTCAACCATGACATCCGCCATCAATTCCGTTTCGATAGCGCGCGCCGCCGTACGTCCGACCGTACTAAACAACACCGATATGGGGAGATTTCCGCGTGTCAGGAAGTTGGTGACGTATTTTGTAATACGCGCATCTTTGCTTGCAACACCGATCACCATACGCGCCAACGGTCCGACTTCAACCCGTGCATCGTTGTAGATCGGTGATTTGATCCAGCTGTATTTCTCTTTGGTTTTCAGATAGGCGATACCGTCTGCGCGTTTATCCAATCCGGTATATTCTGGAATCGTCTGCCCGTCATACGGATGGAGAGGCTTATCCCCTTTGTACCATGCGTGGGTGACGTCCTCAACAATTTTTGCTTCATCCAACGGGAGAACTTTAGAGACATCTCCACCCATTACGACACCTTTAGGGAAAAGAAGCGCAGAGTTGTAAAAACCGGTATCATCGAGACGGAAATCACCGTAACTCATGTAGTTCAGCAATCCGCCTCCGGTTCCGCCGACCCCTTTGCCGCCCATCAACTCGCTGAACGTTGCTTTGCTATCGGTCGCTTCACCTGCATACATCGTCCCTGCCATATAGACATCCGGCAAATACGCTTGTTTCACAAATTTTGTCCCCTCAAGCAGCAACGATTTAAACTGTGCGATACGTGCCGGGTTTTGAATGTCCATAACACATGTCACACCGCCGACAACAATCGATTGAGGATGGGGATTCTTACCGCCGAAAATGGCCTGCATTTTTGCCAAATCGCGTTGAACATCCAACGCCAAAAGGTAGTGGGCAACCCCGATCAAATTTTGTTCCGGTGTCAATTTATAATGAGGATTTCCCCAATATCCGTTTCCGAAAATTCCCAAACGCCCTTGTTTGACGAATTTTGCAACACGCTCTTGGATCTCTTTAAATTGGCTTTCCCCATCGATAAACGGACTTACACCCGCAACGCCTGCCCATTTACGTGCTTCTGCAGCTGTTTTAGCCGGATCGGCAGAGAGTGCGGAAACAACATCAACAAAGTCGAGCGCATGAAGATGGTAAAAGTGAACCACATGGTCATGAACGTACAACGCACCTTGGATCAAGTTACGAACGATACGGGCATTTTTAGGGATGGTGATGTTAAACGCGTCTTCTACCGCTTCGATCGAACGTTGATAGTGGGTACCGGTACAGACACCGCAAATACGCATTGCTAAAAGTCCACAGTCACGAGGATCGCGCCCTTGTAAAATTGTCTCAATTCCACGGAACATTGTCGAAGCACTGTACGCATCGACAATGGTATTATTATCATCAATAACCGCTTCGATACGCAAATGCCCTTCGATACGGGTAATGGGGTCAACTACAATATGCTTACTCATGGCTCTCTCCTGATTTTTCTCGTTTACCGGCTACGGCACTTGCTGCTGCGTGGATACCGATACCGATACCGACTGCCGTCAACATACCCAAACCGAATTCGTCAACGGTTTTTTCAACTCCACCCGTAGGTGCTTTGATTTTTGCATCCGACATCGGACGCTCATACGCATATTTATCCCAAAAATCAGGTTCCGAACATCCGATACATCCGCGTCCGACTCCGATAGGCCAGTTTATTCCTTCGTTGTAACGGACGATGGAACAGTTGTTAAACGTCATCGGTCCTTTGCACCCCATTTTATAGAGACAGAAGTTATTTTTAGCTCCGATATCGCCCCATTCTTCCACGTATTCACCCGCATCGAAGTGAGCACGGCGTTCACAGTTGTCATGGATACGATACCCGAATGCAAACTTAGGACGTAACAATGAATCCAGTTCAGGAACTTGTCCCGTCAAAAGATAATGCAAGATTACTCCGACCATATTGGCAGGATTGGCAGGGCAGGCAGGGATATTGATAATCGGTTTGTTTTTAACAACGTCCATGACCCCTACTGCACCCGTAGGATTCGGAGAAGCAGCAGGAATACCGCCGAACGTCGCACAGCTACCTACTGCAACAACCGCAGCAGCATTCGCAGCACAACGAACTAAATGGTCGTGGAATGTTTCACCGCTAGCACCGATGGTTCCGTATTGACCTTCCATCCCCATAGGAATTGAGCCCTCTACGAACAAAAGATATTGTCCTTTGAAATGCTCCATCGCTTCTTCTAGCTGTTTTTCAGCTTGATGACCGGATGCTGCTTGTAAGGTCTCATGGTATTCCAGTGAGATGATATCAAGTACGATTTCATCGATTTTCGGTCCATCTGCACGTAAAAGTGCCTCAGAATTACCCGCACAGTCTTGGAGCTCAAGCCAAATAACCGGTGCGCGATTCATCATCACCGCCGCATCCGCAATCAATGGCGTAAACATAGGAGGAAGCATCAGCATCGCCGTCGTCGCGCTCGCCCATTTCATAAATTCTCGTCTGTCTATTCCGTTTTCTTCTAAAAGATCCGCAAAATCCAGTCTATTAGCAGGTGTAGCTGCACGCAGTTCGTTCAGTCGTGCTTCACACCTAACAAACAACTCTTGATAATAAGTATCGCCTTTGTTCGTTTCGACACGCGAGCTTTTCGACGTAAACAGTTTTTTAACCGCTTCTACTCTATCGGACATAATCCTTTCCCCCTTATTAATGAATAATCATTCATATAGTACGGCGAAATAACTTAAACGAATATTTAAAAGATAAAATTTAATTAAAGTTTTTTATTTCTTGTTTAATTTTAGGACTAATAGAAAATTTCACCGTTCGCACTGAGCTCGTCGAAGTGTATGAACTCAACTTCAATCAACCAACACAATCCCCATCGATTCGAGTAAAAACAGTGCCTCATAGCGGTTAAAAATAGCACCTTTGAGGTGATTGGTACGCATATCTATCATGGTATTGGAAGTATCGGTAAAGTTGGCACTTTCGAGGTGAGTATTACCGAACAACGCCCCTTTGAAATCGCTCAGGGTAAAATCGGCTTTTTGAAACGTCCCATTGCGAAAGTCAACCTCTTTAGCTCGGCATTCCCGCATCACCAACCCTTCCAAGTTTAGACCGAAAAAATTGCTGTCATTTAGGATACATTCCCGAAAACGCAAGGGATCGGCATTGAGCAAACTCTTCCAATCCGCCATCGTCCAATCGATCCCGATCATCTTACACGAGACAAATTCGACGTCGCTCATTTTGCTGCTGGTGAGTTTCATCAGGCTCAGATTGCAGTTTTCAAAACGGCATTCGGTAAATTTACAGGAAGAAAAAAAGGTTTCGCTGAAATCGCAGGAGACGAACGTGCAGTCATCGAATTCGGCTTTGGTGATCTTTTTGCCGTGGAGATCAATGCCCTCGAATTTCTCGGCGAATACGTCCATGGTGTCGGTGATTGGAGTCATACTATATAAGCCTACCTAAGAAAGATTTGATTTATATTTGATGTTTTTAAATACTTCATTTGATAGGAATTAACTCAATAATATATTCTCCATATTCATTGTATCCATCTAAAAACTCATCTAATTGTTCCTGCGTCAACTCACGAATCATTTTTTTTGGATTTTCTACTAATGGGATAATAGAAGTGAGTCGGTATTTTATCTTATCATAAGATTCTGATTCGAGTTGAGTTATTATTTCTTCACTTATAATTGTTCCTGTTTCTATTTGAATTTGAATATCCCAATAAAGATTTTCTAATAACTCAATACCAAGCTCCACAATTGTCTTTGCATCATCTTCTGAAATAAATTCTCCATGAATAGCACGATTACAAATACTAATTACTTCTCGTAATGATTTCCCTGCTTGAACTGTAATTATCTCATGACTTGAAAGCTTTTGGACAATCGTTCCTAATGAAAGTTTTTCGATTTCAATTAAAGTCATCCGTGCTAAACGAGTTAGTACTTTTTCAAGTTCAATTCTAACCTTAGCCAATGCTATTGCAGGATCAGACTTCGCTAGTGCTCGTATTGCATCTGTAGCCATGTATATTTCAGGACGTACTTCATCGTCATCACGCCTAGTATCTATATTTTTTTCTACATTATCTTTAATTTTTTGAACTTCTTGAGAATCAATTTCTGCTTCAAAATCTCCATATTTGATTTTTTTTATAGCAAGAATAAATGGACTTATTAGCATAACTATTAACAATAATATTGATGTCGAATCTACATTTATACTTTCCACATTAAAGCTATGGATAATCAATAAGAGAAAAGCTATTACGAAACTAACCCACCATAAATTTTGTGAAATATTTTTCTTCATTTTCTATTTTCCATGACCTAAATTTTCTCCCCACCCTCATCTATCTCCCTCTTCAATGCCTCATTCTCTACCCGATCATAAAGCACAACATCAAAAAAATAAGGGATATTCGTCAACTACTCCGCTTTTATCTCATCGATAGAAATATCCAACAATACACAAACTCTCTCGAAAAGAGTATTCGTAAAATCCAAAACCTCTTTAATCTCTTCGCGTGGCGGTAGGCTGTAATAAGGGTTCGGATAACGGTCTTCTTTGAAATACTCTGTTGCGCGTTCCAAATAGATAAGTTCGTCAGGGAAAAGGCTAAAAATCTTTTTTACTGATCCGTAGATTTCCAACAAATCATGAGATTTTTTAATCGGTGCACTCTCATAAGCACTGATCGATTTCAAAATCTTTTCAATAGATTGTTGCAGATCATTTCCTATGCTGTCGGTAAAGTGTTCGGCTTCGTACAAAATCGTGGCAGAGAGGAGATCATGATAGGCAATTCTCAACCATTCAAGCGCACTCGTTTTATTTGGCATAGAGTATTTTTCCGTTTTGCAAAATATCTACTCGGTAAAAATAGTCATCACGGCTATGAAGAAAATTGTTGCTTGCTGCCAAAACGTCAAATCCGATCTCATGTTTAAAAATCAAATCGCGCAGTTGTTTTCGTGCAGCCAACCGATACTCTCTGGCAT
>JAGXHZ010000001.1 GCA_024635855.1 Sulfuricurvum sp. | reverse complement strand
TCGTCGGCAGCGTCAGATGTGTATAAGAGACAGCTTATTGATCGAGTGCATGGTATTCGTCAAAGTGAACCCGTTGGACGTGAACGCCAAGAGAAGATTATCGGAATATGTCGGAAGTTTTTTAAGTTGACTTGTTAATAAAAAGAGAAAGAAGTGTTGGATATTGTACGCACTATAAGGAGTGACTATGTTGAACTGGAAAGAAGTATTGAGATTGGGAAAAGAAGGGAATTTAACTCCCGATAAGCGTGTTGAAAAAACACCCCAAGAGTGGCGTGAAATACTCAGTGAAGAAGAATTTCGCGTAACGCGTCAAGGAGGGACAGAGCGAGCCTTTAGTTCGTCAATGTGTACACTTTTTGAACCGGGAGTTTATGCGTGTGTTTGTTGCGGTACACTGCTGTTTGATGCGACAGAAAAGTTTGATTCGGGTACGGGATGGCCATCGTTTACTCAACCGATTCAAGCTAATGCAATCGCCTACAACGCAGACCACTCTCATGGAATGACGCGGGTTGAGACGGTGTGCAACACATGCGATGCCCATCTGGGACATGTATTTCCCGATGGTCCAACTCCTAGCGGATTACGCTATTGTATGAATGCGGTGGCGTTGAAAAAAGTGCATGAATAACCTTTAGTCTTCGTGTTTGGCAAATTTTGAGTAAAGAAACTCGACAATCGCTCCACGACATCGTAGATACTCTTCGTTATGTTGCAACTCTAAACGATTACGCGGACGAGGAAGGTTCACTTCCAATATCTCACCAATGGTAGCCTCTGGTCCATTGGTCATCATGATGACGCGATCACTGAGCAAGACCGCTTCATCGACGTCGTGGGTGATGATGATGACGGTATTGCCCGTTTGCATCTGTATGCGCATCAAATGATCTTGTAAGTTGGCACGAGTTAGTGAGTCCAGTGCTCCAAACGGCTCATCCATCAACAGCACTTTAGGCTCGATGGAGAGTGCTCGTGCGATTCCGACACGCTGCTTCATCCCTCCACTGATTTCTGCCGGATATTTGTCTTTCGCGTGATCGAGATTGACCAGTTCAATGTATTTCATGACATGCTCACGCAGCTCTTGAGCATTGAAATCTTTTTTTACTTTTTTGACGGCCATCTCGATGTTTTGGTAGACACTCAGCCACGGTAACAGCGAATGATTTTGAAATACCACCGCACGCTCAGGTCCGGGGGCATTGATTTCTCGGTCTTCGAGCAAGATGACACCGTTACTGATCGTATCCAGACCTGCGATGAGGTTGAGAATCGTTGATTTACCGCATCCGGAGTGACCGATGATGGAGACAATCTCATTTTCACGGATTTCCAGTTTCACATCCCGCAAAGCGACGTACTCTTTACCTTTTCCCAAAGGAAATATTTTATCGACATGATCGATGTTTAAAAAGGGTTTTGCACTCATACGCGACCTCGCTTGCGATAATCAAAATGATCGGCGATAACCCCCATGATGGTATCGAGGATATACCCGACTATACCGATGAGGATGATACCGATGATAATATGGGAATAGTTGAGATTGTTATACTCATCCCAAATCCAAAAGCCAATACCCAAACCGCCCGTAAGCATCTCAGCCGCTACAATGACCAGCCATGCGATTCCCAGTGATAAGCGCATCCCTGTAAAGATAAACGGTACCGCAACAGGGAGAATGATCTGAAACACTCTCTCAAATGCTGTGAGCTGAAGCACTCGAGCAACGTTGATAAAATCATCACTCACGCTTCGGACTCCCAATGCCGTATTGATGATAATCGGCCAGATAGAGGTGATAAAGATGACAAAAATCGCCGTCATATCTACGTCTTTGAACACAAATAACGCCAACGGCAACCACGCAAGCGGTGATACAGGTTTCAGGATTTGAATGTACGGATTAAAAGCGGTTTGCGCCATTTTAGACATTCCGATCAAAAGCCCTACAGGAATACCCACAGCGATAGCAAGGGCAAATCCGCCAAACACCCGTTTGAGGGAACTAAACAACTGCAGTGCAATCCCCTGATCTCCTGCTCCATTGTCATACAGCGGATCGGAGAGGACGATGAGTAATTCGTTCCATGTCTCTATCGGAGTCGGAAAGCCGGGGATTTTAATCGCAACGGTTGACCATACAGCAATAAGGACACCAAAGAGTAGTGTCGGTAATGCAATGGCATTGATGATTTTTAATTGCATCATGTCTCCTTTTATTTTATACGCTATCGGAACACGTCCCGATTAGCTACGTTAACACTGGGTTTCCTTCGGCAGGACGCCCATGTACGCTTGCGTACTTTTTATTTAACTTTCCATTTATTCACTTTTGCAAGTGCTTCTTTGGTTACTTTTGGATGTTTGATCGGTGCGTTATAGATGTAATCAACCGCTTTGTTGGGATCAAATATCGAACCGTCGATAAACTTATTGCCGGCTGCTTTTCCTTCGATTTTCCATGGCGTTGCGGGGAGAGCATAGTTCACCTCTTTGGCGGCAGCTGCAAACAAATCAGGGCGATAAACACTCTCTACCGTTTTTTTCATATCGATGGCGTGATCGAGCTGTCCCCAGCGAATCATTTGGGTGACTTGCCACATTCCATGCGTATAATACGGGTAGAGTGCCTGTTTTTTACCGAACACATTAAAATGAGGCATGGGTGTATTGACCCCGTTTGTGAGCATATAGGTACCTGTCATTGAGTTGTCGATAACGTCTTTAGGGGCATTGACGTACGATTTAGAGGACAAAATAGCGGATGCTTCTTTGCGGTTTTCCCATGAGGCATCCAGCCACATACCGGCTTCGATTACTGCTTTCATCATTGCTTTAGTCGTTTCAGGATTTTTATCGGCGAATGCTTTTTGGACTCCCAATACTTTTTCCGGTCCATTTTCCCACAGCTGATATCCTGTGACCACTACTTTCCCGATATTCCCCATTACCGCGCGTTGACCCCATGGCTCACCGACACAATAACCGTCGATATTTCCTGCGGTCATGTTGGCGACCATTTGAGGTGGTGGAACAACTTTGAGTGCAACATCGACATCAGGATCAACTCCGCCCGCTGCCATCCAAAAACGCAGGTGATAGTTGTGCGTACCCGTTGGGAACGTCATCCCAAACTCAGGAACACCCATGGTTTTAGCCGTAATGACTTTTTTGAGAGCTACAGCCGAACCTTTTTTTGTGGCGACAGGATCAGCAGCCATCATTGCATCGTACATTTTGTTGGATACCGTAATAGCATCACCGTTTTGTCCCAATGCCATGAGTGCAAGCATATTTTTTTGGCTGCTTCCGACACCCAGAGTAGAAGCGATCGGCATTGCCGCGAGCATGTGTGACGCATCGAGTTCACCAACCGTCATTTTGTCACGGACGTTTGCCCATGATGCCTCTTTGGAAAGTTCTACATTGAGACCGTGTTTGGCAAAGAAGCCTTTTTCTTTAGCAATAACAAGAGCCGCACAATCCGTTAAAGGTATAAATCCAATTTTGAGATCTTTTTTCTCAACGGCTGCCATGGCTACTGTTGCTGCCAGAGAGAGCAGCAAAACACTTTTTCCGAGTAAATTCAAACTTTTCATAATGAAACTCCTAATTAAGATTTAAAAATCTGAAATAATTGTAATACAAATAATAAATAGTTTCTACAACTAAATGATTAAAAAATATACAATTAGTTGATTTATAATTATATATTGAGTTTTTAAAAGCAGTTTCATTAAAAGTTCTTGACTCTATGCTACAATGGTAATAAATAGAAATAAAAATGGAGGGTGTGTATGTTTAAAAATATTGTAATTTTATTTTTGTTTTCCTGCACCCTTGTCGCTAATGTTTTAGAATATGAGCCTTATTTTCAAAAAGCGGGGAGTTATTACAATATTCCGCCGCTGCTTTTAAAAAACATCGCCACTATCGAAAGTGCGGGTAATCCAAATGCAATTCGGATCAATGATAACGGGACAAAAGACTACGGGTTGATGCAGATTAATTCAATCCATTTTAAAAGGCTGTCTGCATGGGGGATCAATGAACGCAATATTCTCAACCCCCAAGTCAATATCTTCGCGGGAAGCTGGCTTTTATCTGAGCATATCAAAGAACGGGGATTTAATCTCCAAGCGATTGGAAATTACCACTCAAAAACACAAGTTTATAAAGAACGATGGCTTCGTCGCCTCATCCTCTCTCTAAAAAAATCAGCCTAACTTTCCAAAAATCTCATCTTTTCCCCTCTTTTGTAATCTCCTCGTTAGGAATACAGACAGATTCTCATACACTGCCAAGCTCAATCTGCAAAGCGAGGAAAAATCTATATAAAAACAACATTAGTTAAAAATAATGTTTAATTTAATATTATTTTAGCTTTATTGTGAAATAATATATTAAAATATTCAAAAGGACCTTTCATGAAAAAAATACTTACGGTGTTGCTGATCAGCTTTTCAGTTGCTTTCTTACTTTCAGGCTGTCGTGTTACTACGATTGAACAGGCAATTATGGCGGCAGAGTCGAATGGAAGTATCCCGAAACTCAATCATGATAACACGATCGCTGGACCCGATAAAGATAATAATGGTATCCGTGATGACATCGATGCTTATATCGCTACGCTTCCCTATACCGAAGTGCAAAAGAAAGCGGTGAAACAGGATGCACGGGCATTGACCGCGACATTGACGGTTGATAAGACGGATAAAACAGCACTTACTGATGTAAGCACCAAACTTGTTCGTTCTATCGAATGTTTACATCATCAGTTTTCACCAGAAACCAATGACGCATCAAAAATGTTTGCTGATAATCAAAAAATGATTGTAAATACCAAAAATAGATTTTTAGAATATGAAAAGTTTAATTCGGCACTTAGTGGAACAACATGGACTCTGCCTGATCGGGGGACATCTTGTGATAACTAAAAAACTTTTTCAATTTATTTTAATCGCTATAGTTGCCCTGTTTATTCAGGTGCCCACACAAGCTGCTACCTGTAATAAAAGCTATACTCTCGGTTTTTTCAATGGAGTTTGGAATACTTTTGGGGAAGCATCTGAAGGGGCTAGTAAGCTTAAAGATATTATTGGTCCCACATATAACAACGAACCCGTAAAATACGAATCATTCTACAATCACACTGCACCGGGTTACGATGTGCTAGGTTTACAAGATGTTGCTGAAACGTTTATCCAGCGTGCCAATGAGATTGATAAATCAGGACAAATGGGAAAACGGTTTGAGTATTTTTGGGAGTTTTTGGGTTCATCTGAACCTACGTTTCTCGATAAACTGGCAGGATTTCTCCCCAATGCTGCCAGTTTATTTGATTCGGTTTATACGGCAATGACCACTAAACTCACGTCTATTATCTCATTTTTTCTGAGTAATCCTCCGACAGAAGCCGATTATGCCGCGCATAATGCTAGACTCGATGTTCTCGCCGCCGATGGGCAAAAACTGATGCTGGTTGGTCATTCACAGGGGAATTTGTTTATGAATCATGCGTACGATCATATCCTTCCGGTCGTAACCAAAGATCGCGTCGCGGCGGCTCATATTGCTCCTGCTTCTCCGACATTGCGCGGAGATTGGATATTGGCGAATATTGATTTGGTTATTAATGCATTACGGATACAAGGGGTTAATTCCGTTCCCGATATTAATCTCACGATTCCTGTCTCTAAAGTGGATGCATCAGGACATACCCTTATCGGTACCTATCTCGATGGAACACGGGATGGAAGAGGGAAGGTTAAGACGATGATTGAGGCGGGGATGGGGAAACTTCATTGCCCTTATAGTACGGTTACATTTAGTTCTCATATTTATTACGAGCCTGCATTTCCTTATGTAACTAGTAGTTTATTGAGAGGCGTGATGTTTATTCCTCCCCTTCTGTTTATGGGAATTTATTCAAATAATAATATGCCATTAGTTGAATTCTATCAAACAAGAGAACATTATCTTCAGCTTATTGACAAAGAAATTATTGTTTTTGATATATTAGCTGCTCAATTAAATTCATTTGGAAGTAGTCAAAAAGTTGTTGTATCACAAACTTATGATGTTTTACTTAATAGATTCACTATTTCTTTAACGATACCAATCGATCCTTTATTCAAAAATACTAAAGACCCTAGCTCTCTTATTTGTGTTTATCGCTAAATACTGTATCCATCTAAACAAAAATTTATCATTCACACTCTTTCTGAGTGGAGAATGCATACTGTAATTATTTTAAAAACATCATTGTAAATTTAACGAGAAAATCGGCAGCAGCATCGCGGTCACCATCACTCCGATAATACCTCCGATAATCAGCATAAGCGATGGTTCTAAAATCGAGAGGAAGAGGGTGATTTTATCTTTGTTTGTATCAATATAAAATGCTGAAAGGTGCTCAAGCGTCGAGGCGAGTTCACTTGTCTCTTCTCCAATCGCGACCGCTTCGATAAAGGAGTCATCGATTTTATATCCTGTCTCTTGTTTTAATGCTTTTGAGAGAGAAGAACCCTCGACTACTTTTACCGAAGCTTTCTCAAAAAGTTCTTTTATGACTTCCGATGAGAGGGTGATACAGGAGAGTTTTATGGTGTTAACGACGGGAATCCCTGAACGAATCAATAGGGAAGAGATAGTACAAAAACGTGCCAAATCACTGGTTTCGACCATTTTCCCGACAATCGGAAGCTTCAAAATAATCGCGTGAACACTTTTCTTGAATTCAGAATTGGTTGCCATTTGATACGAAAAGAAGCCTACCAGACTCAATACTGCAATGGCTATTACAAACCAATACTGCGCAAAAAAATGGGCCATCGCTACGACAATTTGTGTTAAAAGCGGTAGAGCTTGACCGGTGGACTCGAAAATAGCGGTGATTTTCGGAACAACGACGGTGAGCATAAAGGAGATCATCAAAATCGACACCACGATGATAAAAGAGGGGTACACCAATGCTTGTCCCAGTTGTTTTTTGATTTTTTCCTGAAGAATCAAATAGACAGAAAGCTCGTTTAAAACCTCGGCAAGAATACCTCGGTCTTCGGATATTTTGAGCGTTCCGGTATAAAAAACAGGCAAGGTATAGTGTTCTTGGGATTCGAGGGATTGGGCGAAGCTTTTCCCTTCATTGATGAGGGTTATGATGGTTTCAAAAAAACGTTCCAATCGGACGGTCTTATGATTTTGGTGTTTGAGCAATGCGAGTGCGCGGATCAGCGGGATACCGGCATTGAGATAGACAGCGAGATCACGACTTAAAGTGGCTAAGAGCGAGGTAGGGAGATTTTTTTGTTTAAAGAGTGCCAAAACACCAAAAAAAGATTCTTCTCGCGTTGAGATGTCCGAATAGAGAATCCCTTGCACTTTGAGTTTTATTTTTGCTTCGTCAATTGTAGACGCTTCAATCGTTGATTTTAACGGATTTCCTGTACTGTCCATCCCTTTGTAATGAAATTCCATTATGCCTCTTTGACTCCCACACGGATGATCTCATCGAGACCGGTCGTGTGATCGAGCAATAATGTGATGAGTTGATTGGAGAGAAATTGCATCCCTCTGGATCTCATTATTTCTCGAAGTTCAAAATCATTGTCGCTAATTTTTAGCAATGGACGCAAAGAGTCATCGACCATGAAAAATTCACCGATAGCAACGCGTCCAGAATACCCTGTATAATGGCAGTGAACGCACCCTTTTGGCTGTGCTATGCTCTGTCCGTGAGCAATTCCAAGCTCATCGGCATCTTTATCGGACAAGGTGACATTTTCTTTGCATGCAGGACATAAGGATCGAACCAACCGTTGAGCCAAGACACCTAAAAGAGTGGAGGTAATCAAAAATTTATCGATTCCCATATCGGCTAATCGTGTTAGTGCCGCAGTGGCATTGTTGGTATGGAGTGTTGAGAGAACAAGATGACCCGTCATTGCCGCTTGGATGGCAATGTGCGCCGTCTCGGTATCACGAATCTCACCGATCATAATAATATCAGGGTCTTGACGTAAAATGGAGCGCAGTCCCCCTGCAAAGGTTAGTCCTGCTTTGGTGTTCACCGCAATTTGGCTCACATGAGGAGCATCGTATTCCACTGGGTCTTCGATCGAGATGATGTTCTTTTCAGGGGAAGCCAACTGTTGTAAAAAAGAGTGCAGGGTGGTTGATTTACCGCTTCCCGTAGGTCCTGTGACCAAGATAATACCGTGTGAAAATTTGAGAAGTTCTTCAAGCCCTGAGGTGGTTGCTTCATTAAATCCCAATTCACGCAAAGAGGGAATCGAGGTTGCTTGCATCAAAAGCCGCAAAACTACCCGTTCACCGTGATAAGTGGGAAGGACTGAAACACGAAC
>JAGXHZ010000055.1 GCA_024635855.1 Sulfuricurvum sp. | reverse complement strand
TTCCCCTTTTTTGATCGTAAGATCAATCCCCTTAATAATCTCTTTTGCATCAACAGTGACGTGCAGGCCATTGACATCCAATACGTTTGCATCCATGATAGCTTTCCATTTCAAAATAGTATAAATTTATTATAGCAACGTTGAGTGTTTAATTTATGAGATCAATTATAACTTAGTAACTGATGTTCGTAATGTCAGTTTCTAATGCGTATGTTCCGTATGACCGCTGCAGTGAATATTATTTTCTCCGGCGTATTTTTGCGTTTCGGGCTGAAGGAGGATATGGGTTGCTCCGGCGCAAGTGAGATCATGACGGAGAACTTCAATGATATTTTCAACCTCGGCAAGGCTTAAAGTCTCTTCAAGTACGATATGGGCTGAAAAATAGTGTTCACGGCTGGAAGGGCGTATAAGATGGATATCATGTATTTCTAACACCGATGGATGATTGGTGATGACTGATGAAAATTTGGCAACTGTTTTGGGATCGGTGCGATCCATAAGACTGGAAAATGATTGAGTGATCAGTTTAGCGCTGGCGATCAAGATTACCGCCGCAAAGATGAGGGATAAAACTGAATCAATCCATGGTATCCCCCACACTATCATTGCAGCACCTCCCAATACAACGGCGAGGGAGAGAATTGCATCGCTTGCCATGTGCCAAAAAGCGGCACGGACGTTGAGATCGTGGTGGTGACTTTCGTCATCGTGGGTGTGTGAATGAGCATGTCCACCTAAAATAACCGCACTGGCAGTATTGACAACCAGTGCAATTCCAGCGGTAACCATCGTCAGCCATCCATCAACAGGCATTGGGTGAAGGAGACGATTTACCGCTTCAACCGCCACCCATATCATCAAGAGGGATAAGAAACCTGCATTGATAAACGTCGCCATCATTTCAGAACGTACATAGCCATACGTCATCGTTGATGAGGCAGCACGAGCACCAAGCCCCAGAGCAATCATCGTTACCATGAGGGCTAGAACATCGCTCAGGTTATGCCATGCGTCGGAGAGGAGGGCGAGTGAGCCGCTAATGACTCCGACCGTGCTTTCGATGATGACAATGATAATATTAAGCAGTATGACCAATACTACACGGCGTTGATCGGAAGAAAGGTTTGTGAAAAATGAGTTAATTTGCATGAAGGCTCTTTTAAAAATATTTCTTATTATAGCGAATGTGCTTTGATTAGATCGACGATTTCAGCGACATTGAGTAGTTTTCCGGTACTCATGACTTCAGAAGTATTCGAAAACAGTTAAGCCCTGAATCGTAGTTGTATTCGAGTCTAAACCCATGCTTTTGGAGAATGGAGTTGGTGAGATACAGCCCTAATCCCAATCCTGCTGAGGAGTTCTCATATTCACGGTTGAACGGTTTGGAAAAATCACGTTTTTCTTCCGGAATCGGATTACCGACATTAGAAATTTCGATAGTGTGGCTTAAAATCATCAGAGTTGGTTTAGTTGTAGAATATTTCAGTGCATTATCGAGAATATTTTTAAGGGCGATAGCAAAAAGTTCAAAATCTACTTTCACAATCAGCTGAAATTCTTCCCCTTTAATCGTAAGACTTTTTTTATCGCAGAGGAGTATATCGCAGGCATGATCGACCAAATCGACGAAACGGTATTCTTGGAAATTAAGCTGCCACTCATCACTGCTAAATCGCTCCATCTGTGTAAACTCATTTAAAAGATAATCCATGCGAGTAAAGATTTGCTTTAAACGCTCTTGATCCACAGAGGCTTCCAAGCAATCGGTCGTGAGAGCACCTTTCATAATCGGTGTTTTAAGCTCATGTAAAATATTGCGCAAAAAGAGGGAACGTGCTTCACGCATCGACGCTATTTTCTCTAACGTGTGGTTGAACTCATGGGTGATTTGGGAAATTTCATCTTCACCTGTGATCGGGATATTTAAAGAAGTATCACCCTCTTTAAATGCAATAATGGCGTTTTTAAGACGATGAAGCGGGAGAAGTTTAGCCAGTAAATAAGCATAAAAAAGTAATATTAATGTATCTACCCCTGCCAATACTATCCAAAACATTATCAATGAATGGGGCTGAATGTCTTCAAGAACTATGGAATGAAAATGATTCATCTCAGGTGGTGGCGGTAGTCTGAACTCAAATTTATTGAAAAAATGTGGCGGTGGTGGCGGTCCTAGCTTTACAAAGAATGTATGACCGTTCATCTCTATCATTTTTCCAAACGGTAAAGTAATGATAGTAGAGCCTTGTGACAACAGTTTTTTACTCGAAAGTGTTGAGGGTTGAATCATTAATTGCGCTAATTCAGGAGAAAAATCGCGCTGATTACGTCCAAAAAAGAATAAGCGATCGGCGAGGAGAAATCGACGTATTTGTTCTACTTCTTGCTGTTTAGAGAAGTGTTCATGCGCTATCCAAAAAAGCCCGTTGATGAGTGTAAAAATCAGAATGAAAAAGAGGGTGACAAGCCGAATGATGGAGTGTTTATTTATTAACAAATTTGTATCCTACCCCTCGAACTGAGACAATATAACGGGGATTTTTAGTATCATCGCCGATTTTTTGGCGTATACGACCCATGATAACGTCAATACTTTTGAGACTGCTTTCATATCGGATAGAACCTATGTTAAGCAGTAATTCTTCGCGTGAAATGACGTAACGGTCTTTTTTAATCATATAGGCAACAATGTCGTATTCGGCTTGAGTCAACCGAAGAAGTAAACTGTCTTTGGAAATTTCGTGTCGTGCTTCATCGATTTCAAAGGGTGTGAGTTTTTTGGACATGGTGGGATAAATACGGCGCATGATTGCATCGATTCTGAAAATTAACTCCTGCGGATCATAGGGTTTTGGGAGATAATCATCCGCACCGCGCGAAAATCCCATCATTTTATCCCGTATGTCCGAGCGTGCCGAGGAAATGATGATAGGGATGTTACTTTCTTGACGAATCAGACGGCAAATCTCCATCCCATCCATTTGTGGTAAAGAGAGATCCAACACCAGTAAATCATATATATTTGTTTGAAAAAGACTTAAACCTTCTAATGGAGTTGAAGCAATTGTCATTCTAATATCATCTTTCTCTAGACGTGTTTTTAACAACTGCGCCAACTCAATATCATCTTCAATCATTAAAACATTAATCATAAGCCGATTATATCGGGGAGAGAGTAAATAAAAAGTAACATACCCGTAAGGGCATGCCCTCTTAAGCACTAATGCTTAAAAGAGAAGTAGAACTTGCTGTGGAGGTATTGTTCCCATAATAGGAGAGTATGTTTTTGAGCATAATGTCGCTGAATTTCTGAGATGCATTCTCTGTTTGAGACGTTGAGGATGCTGCAGAGGAATCCGTTGCTGATGCCGTAGCATTGTTTTTATTGGACGAATCCGTTTTTGAATCCCCTAAAGCTGCCAATAATTCATCAATACTGACTGTTCCGTCTTGATTGGTATCCATTGCATCAATAATATCACTGCTGCTTGAACTCTCAGATGTTGAGGATGAATCACTTGGAGGAGGGGGAGGCATTGCGCCTGGAGGTGGTGGCATATCCCCTTTGCCCTCAGGCGGTTTCATATTTTTAAGAGATGCAACCAGTTCTTCGGTACTCATACTTCCGTTACTGTCGGTATCGAGGGTAGAAAAAATATCCGTTGCAGATGAACTGTTAGTAGTGCTGCTGCTTGAACTTGATGCGAGTGCTTGCGCCGCCGCACTAAATTCTGCTTTATCGATTGAACCGCTTTTATCCGTATCCAACTTCCTCAGTAGCTCCTGAGCCATCTTTTCAAAATCAGGTTTCCCTTTTTGTGAAGCAGATGAGACGCCGGAGGAACTATTAGACGAATACGCACTGTAGTTAGAACTAACTGTCATGGTAAACTCCTTATCAGGTGTAGCAAGAAAATTTCTTACTCAACTGCAAGCATAAAATGGATAGGGTAACTAATGGGTAACACTATTTTATTTAATAACGTCAAACCCTTGGGGAATAACAGCCTTAAAGCGTGAAGCCTCTATAGGTTTATTGGTTGTTGGGGTTAAGAATTTTATGATGACTTGATTCTCATAACTGTCGGAATAGGTGATGGACGTCAATGTATCGTTGGAAAAATCAATAAAATAGGTTTGATTATTCACCGTAGCACTGTAGCGTGAGGCATCAATGGGTTTTGCTTTTTTGATTATTTCGAGAAAATCTATGTCACCATTGAGTGTTCGGACAGTGGCTTGTTCGATGAGAGGTTCTATGAGAGTCAGTCGTGAACCATTGATGTAAACACTCTTTTGAATGGGGTTTTTATACGTCCATAAAGCATTTTGAGGTTTTGCTGCCCATAGTTCTCCGGTATAGACCAGCTTTTTTTTATGCTCATCGATAATTGTCTGGGTGAAGGTGGAGTGAAACGAGCTGATATCTTTTGGAGCTGCTAAGAGAGAAAGAGCCGATAAAAGAGTGAAGATGAAAATACGCATATTTTTCCTTTTTTTGAGTAAGACATTGTATCCAATCGCCATTAACCAAAACAATAGTTTCTATATGATAAAATCGTCAACTTTTTAAATACAGTCCATACTATACAGAAGGCAATCAATGCTCCAATCGTCCGTAGGAAAATTATTCGGAACTCAAAATGACCGTGAAATAAAAAAATACAGCAAACGTGTTGAGCTTATCAATGCTCGCGAAGCGTATTTTGCTGATATGGGTGATGAGGCTTTGCAAGAAGCGTTTAATGCTCTCAAAAAATCAGTTCTCTCAGGTGACAAATCACTTAATGACGTTTTAGTCGATTCTTTTGCTATTACTAGAGAAGCCAGCAAGCGGGTTCTTGGAATGCGCCATTTTGACGTTCAGCTTATCGGCGGGATGGTTTTGCACGAGGGTCGAATCGCAGAGATGAAGACAGGGGAGGGGAAAACTCTCGTTGCTACTCTCGCGGTTATTCTCAATGCAATGAGCGAGCAAGGGGTTCATGTCGTCACCGTCAATGATTACCTAGCTTCCCGTGACAGCTCAGAAATGGCTCCGCTTTATTCTTTTTTAGGGTATGAGACAGGCGTGATTTTAGAAGGTGAATACAATCCTGCCGCAAAACGTCTTCAATACGCCGCAGATATTACCTACGGTACAAACAACGAATTCGGATTTGATTATCTTCGTGACAATATGACCTACACGAAAGAGCACATGGTTCAGCGCGGACATTCATTCGTTATTGTTGATGAAGTGGATTCTATTCTTATCGATGAAGCACGTACCCCGCTAATCATTTCAGGACCTACGAATCGTACACTCGAAAACTACACTCGTGCGGATGCGGTGGCAAAAGCGTTAGTAAAAGATGAGCATTTCACTGTTGATGAGAAAGACCGTCTTATCCTCATAACCGAAGAGGGGATCATCAAAGCTGAAGAGCTTTTCGGCGTAGGCAATATTTACAGTGTCGAAAATGCCTCACTTTCGCATCACCTCGATCAAGCGCTTAAAGCCAACTACATTTTTGAAGTGGATGTTGATTATGTTTTACGTGATAATCAAGTAGTGATTGTTGATGAGTTTACCGGACGTCTCTCTGAGGGGCGACGTTATTCTGAAGGTTTGCATCAAGCACTGGAAGCCAAAGAGGGGGCGATTATCAAAGAAGAGACTCAAACTCTTGCCGACATTACCTTCCAAAACTATTTTAGAATGTATAAAAAAATCGCTGGGATGACAGGTACTGCCCAGACCGAAGCGACTGAGTTTGCCCAAATATACAATCTGGATGTTGTCTCGATTCCTACGAATGTGACCGTTATTCGTCAAGATCTCAATGATTTGATTTATAAGACTGAAGCCGAAAAGTTTGCTGCCGTTATTGCAAAAGTTAAAGAATTAAGCGCCAAAGGGCAACCGGTTCTGATCGGTACAGCCTCCATTGAAAAATCCGAAAAATTGCATCAGATTATTAAAGCAGAAAAAATTCCGCATACCGTTTTGAATGCAAAAAATCATACACAAGAATCTGAAATCATCAAAAGTGCCGGTGCAAAAGGTGCTGTAACGATTGCAACCAATATGGCAGGACGCGGTGTAGATATTAAAGTAGACGATGAGATCAAAGCACTTGGCGGTTTGTACATCATCGGAACCGAGCGCCATGAAAATCGCCGTATCGACAATCAGCTTCGTGGACGTTCAGGTCGTCAAGGCGATCCGGGAATCAGCCAGTTTTATTTGAGCTTAGATGACAGCCTTCTTCGTATTTTCGGTTCGGATAAGATCAAATCGATTATGGAGCGTTTAGGCGTCGAAGATGGCGAGTACATCGAATCGGCTATGGTAACGCGTGCCGTTGAAAAAGCTCAGAAAAAAGTGGAAAATATGCACTTTGAAGGGCGAAAACACATTGTTGAGTACGATGATGTTGCCAATGAACAACGTAAAATTGTATATAAATTTCGCGGTGAATTGCTTGACCCTGACTATGATATCTCAACTAAAATCGATTCCATCCGTGAAGAATACGCGGTACGACTCTTAAGTGAATGTTCGATTTATGACGGAATGCAAAAGGATGAGATGGATTTGGATCATCTCAAAAAACGGATTTTAGAAGATGTAAATATTGAGGTAGAATTTAATTTTGCAGATGAGATTACTTACGCGAGTTTATTAAGTCTGGTATCTGGACAGCTCAAAGAAAATTATGATGAAAAAATGTCTCAAATCGATTCAACGACACGTTCTGCGATCGAAAAAGAGATTTATCTCAAAACATTAGATACTGCATGGCGTGAACATCTTTATCAAATGGACAGTATGAAAACAGGGATTCGTCTTCGTGCCTACAATCAAAAAGATCCATTGGTTGAGTATAAAAAAGAGAGTTATAATCTCTTTACCGAGTTGGTCAGTGCAATTAAATATGATACGATCAAAACACTTCATGTGATTCAATTTAGAGTTGAACATGCAGAAGAGGAAGCAGAAGCATTGGCTCATCGTATGGAGCTTGAAAAGCGTCAAGAAGAGCTTCAAATGTCACTTATGGGAGCAGCATCCGAGTTGGAAAGCTCTAAAGTTTCACGCAATGATGATTGCCCGTGCGGCAGTGGATTAAATTACAAAAACTGCTGTGGAAAATCAGGACCTAAAAAAGGGATTTTTGCCTCTTGAGTATCGTAAGCTACCTCGTCAAACGTTTTTTGCGCTTTGATAAAGAGCAACCGTTTATTTTTCTTTCCGCTCTTCTAGCCTTTTTAGGGATTGCCCTTGGAGTGATGGTTCTTATCATCGCCATGGCTCTTATGAACGGTTTTGATAATGAGTTCAAGAAAAAACTCACCGTTATGAACTATCCTCTCACGATTCAACCTAAATTTTTTGGTTCAGTTGATAAAACATTATTGCTTAAACTCGAAGAAAAATTTCCTGAACTCTCTTTCAGCCCCTATTTAACCTCTTCAGTTTTGTGTCGTTATGATACTATGCTTGAGGGTGGGTATCTTTTTGGGGTTGATTTTAAACGGGAAGCGGCAGTAAATGATATTGTAGCACTGGGTTTGAAGCAACATATCCCAACAGGTTTTGAAGTCATGAGCGGTAAAGGTCTTATCGAAGAATATGCTATTTCAAAAAACGAAAAACTAACGTACATATTCACGCAGCTTGAGCCGGGCGGCATTGCCATGACCCCTAAGATGAAACGTTTTAAGATAACCGCAACGTTTGATTCAGGTTTAAGTGCATACGATAAAGGGTATTCGTATACCACAATTGAATCCATGCAAAAGGTATTAGGTATTCCAGACGGGCTTTATGATGGAATACATGTTCATTCGCTTAATCCTGAAGCCGATATCAGCAGAGTTTCCGCTGTATTGCCCGAATCCGTCTCCATTCGCGGATGGTGGGAAGATAATAGTAATTTTTTTGCTGCTCTTAAAATGGAAAAAATGTCTCTTTTTATTGTCCTAATGCTCATAATTCTCATTGCTGCTATCAATATTATCTCTTCGCTTCTAATGACAGTGATGAATCGTCGAAGTGAGATTGCGCTATTGATTTCACTTGGAGCATCCAAGCAAGAGGTCAAAAAAGTATTTTTGATTTTAGGTGTAGTGATTGGGGTATTGGGAATTATCACAGGTTCTATTCTCGGATTTTTCGGAATATGGGTTTTGGGTACGTTTGATATTATCTCTTTACCCGCAGATGTATATCCTACTTCAACACTTCCGCTTGATTTGACAGTAGGAGATTTTTTCTCCATTATCATCGGTGCATTCTTTATTGTTCTAGCCTCCGCATGGTATCCTGCTAAAAAAGCGGCGGATGTGGATGTTCTCACTGTATTAAGAAACGAGTAGGTTTCGCTATAATATCCTCACTTTAACAGTGAGGCACATAATTTGGCAATTTTTCAAAAATCTATCCTAAATTCTTTAAAGCAAGACGAAGCACTCGTTGCTTCCCGTTGGAATAATTTCCAAAACTATATTGCCAAAATCGACGCTATCCGTGGGTTCAAAGAGGAAGTCTATCAAGACGGATTTTTCAAAGATATTTTTGAATCCTGCTTGGGCTATACCCTCAAAACTAGCAACCCTAATGATTACAATCTCGAACGGGAAAAGAAAAACGAAACCGATAGTAAAAAAGCCGATGGTGTTATTTATGTCAATGGTGAAGTAATCGGGATTGTTGAGCTAAAAGATCAAAAGACTAAAAATTTAGATCAGGTAGAGGGTCAAGCATTCAACTATCACAACTCGCACAGCAACTCAAAATACGTCATTATCTCCAACTTCGATGAACTGCGTTTTTACATCGATAAAAAAACCGCATATGAAAAATTTAATTTTTTTTCTCTCTCCTACGATGATTTTAGAACGCTTCATTTGCTTCTAAGCTATGAAAGTATCAAAGAAAATATCCCTCTCAAACTCAAAGAAAAATCCACCAATTTTGAGCAAACAATCTCAAAAGAGCTTTACCGTGATTTCAGCGCATTTCGCACCCACCTCTTTGAAAATATTGTCAAGAATAATTACACCCACGTCATTCCGTGCCACGACACGGAATCCACAAACAGTGAATGGATACCGAATCAAGTTCGGTATGACGAAAAGGCTGTCATTCCGTGCTCTGACACGGAATCCATCACCAAACAAACCCTCCTACGCCTCACCCAAAAGCTATGCGACCGCATCATCTTTATCCTCTTTGCGGAAGACAGGGAACTGTTAAAAAAGGAAACGATCAAAGAGATACGGACACGCCACTCTGCGGATGGTTTCGGTGATCGAAGTTTGTATGATTATTACAAGCTCTATTTTAACGCTATCAATACTGGAAATGACAAGCTCGGTATTCCTAAATATAACGGTGGATTATTTGCTACCGATGAACTTTTAGATACTCTTATTATTGACGATACGTATTTGGATATGAAAGCACAAAAGCTCTCTGATTTTGACTTTGTAAGTGAAATATCAGTCAATATTTTAGGACATATCTTTGAACAGTCTTTGACCGATTTGGAGGAAATGAACGCCTCAATAAACGATGAAGCATTTGATAAAAAGAAATCCAAGCGTAAAAAAGACGGCGTATTCTACACCCCTGAATACATCACCCGCTACATCGTCGAAAATACTCTCGGTAAATTGTGTAGTGATAAAAAATCAGACTTGAAAATCGAGTCTGAAACGGTAGTTATCAATCCTCGAAAACTCACGAAAGCGGAACAAAACTACAAAGAAATATTGTTAAATTACAGAGAATGGCTAACCCACCTAAAAATCCTCGACCCTGCGTGTGGAAGCGGTGCGTTTCTCAATCAAGCGTTAGAATTTCTCATCCGTGAGCATACTCTCATACGGGATTTACTGTTGCCTTTTGAGGATTTAATGATCGGATACGAAATCGAAAAAAGCATTTTGGAGCACAATCTCTACGGTGTGGATATTAATGAGGATGCGGTGGAGATTGCACGTCTCTCGTTGTGGCTACGGACAGCGCATAAGGGACGAGAGCTTACGAGTCTAAATGATAAAATCGTTTGTGCTAATTCGCTTTTGGCGATACCCTTTGAAGAGGGTAGCTTTGATGTGGTGATTGGTAATCCGCCGTATGT
>JAGXHZ010000054.1 GCA_024635855.1 Sulfuricurvum sp. | reverse complement strand
GGCTAAAAGTGCACATGGTGTAAATCTCGAAGAGTATGTTGCTTTAATAAAGAACAGCGGGTTTGAGCCGATTGAGCGTGATAGCTTGTATAATGTTATCAAAGCGTGGTAGGAGAAAAATATGATAGTAATGATTGATAATTATGACAGTTTTACCTATAACATCGTCCAGTATTGTCTCGAATTGGGCGCTGATCTGAAAATTATCCGTAATGATGAGATGAGTGTTGAGGAGATCGAAGCCCTTCACCCCGAAAAACTCATCATCTCCCCGGGACCTGCAACGCCGGACGATGCGGGTGTCACTCTCGAAGCCATTCGTTATTTTGCCGATAAAATTCCTATTTTAGGTATTTGTTTGGGGCATCAAAGTATTGCACAGGTTTTTGGTGGTAATGTCGTACGAGCCAATCGGATGATGCACGGCAAAACATCACGGATGATTCGCGAGGGAGATACGGCTATTTTTAATAAATTGCCGGAGATGTTTATCGCAACGCGTTATCATTCACTGATTGTAGAGCAAAAAAATCTTCCCAGTGAGATTATTCCAACGGCGTACAGCGAAGATGATCATGAGATTATGGCATTGCAAATCAAAGACAAGCCTATCTATGGCGTTCAATTTCACCCTGAATCGATTATGAGTGAATACGGACACGAAATATTGGATAATTTTCTCAAATTATGAGAGAACATAAGATTTTTGCACTCCTTTTAGGGATTAATTTCCTTATTTTAGTGGCACAGATCCAAGGGCTTTCGATTAGCTTTTATGAAGCCAATATCCTTTATGGCGACAGCTCACTCTTAAAAAGTTTTAGCACTTTCTTTTTAAATATTTTTGGCTCCAACGATTATGCGTTGCGTATTCCCATGATTGTAATACATCTCATATCTACAATACTTTTGTATCTCATTTCAAGCTACTATGTGTCCCGTCCAAACGATAAGCTTTGGATTGTTTTTATCTATCTTCTTCTTCCAGGAATCACCAGTTCTTCACTGCTTGTCAATATCGCGGGATTAAAAATAGTGACGCTTTTTGCTTTTGTGTACATGTACTTGAGATTTAATAATTGGTCATTGCTACTTTTGCCTCTTTTTATGATACTCGATGCAACGGCAATTTTTCTCTATTTTTCCATTGCATTGTTCGGTATTAGCCGTAAGCAATGGCTTACAGCAGGTGTTTCATTAGGACTCTTGATCTTAGCTGTTTTCTTTTTTGGAGTAGATTTAAGCGGGAGACCTCAAGGGCGATTTTTGGATGCTTTGGGAATTTATTCGGCTATTTTTTCTCCTGTGGTCTTTATGTATCTCTTTTATGTCCTGTATCGACGGTATATGTCACATGAACGGGATTTGGTATGGATGATAGCATCGAGTATGTTTGTCATCTCATTATTATTATCGTTCCGTCAAAAAGTGAATATTCAAGACTTTGCACCCTATTTGATGGTAGCACTTCCACTCGCGGCACAAACGTTTTTTCATACCTATCGGGTTAGACTGCCCATCTTTAGACGACGTTATCGACTTTTGTTTTACAGTGCTTTTGTCCTTTTATTGGTAAATGCTCTGGCAGTATTCTTTAATCAATGGCTATATCAATGGATAAAAAATCCTAAAGATCATTTTTCTTATTCAATGCATATTGCCAAAGAATTAGCCCATGAACTAAAGTACAATCAAATTTCCTGTGTAAATGCTGATGATGAGAAAATGCAGCTTAGACTTCGTTTTTATGGAATCACAGAGTGCAAAGAGACACTCTTAAGTGAAAAGAGGAATAGAAAAGCAAAAAAAGTTACAATAAGTTACATTAATATTCCTATCTATACAGCTTATGTTACAAAAGTAAACAAATAGTACGATTATTACCTTCAAAATGAAACTCTGTGAGTATTTCTGTAGCTCATATTGGTTATAATTTGCCAAAAGATTTTTCGAAGGAGTTGCAATGGCTCAAAGAGCGATTCGTGAATACGACGGTAAAGCAATTTTCTCAAAGCATTGGGAAAAATACTTCAGCGGTTTCCATTATGGTTTTAAATCGGTAATGGTCACTAACGGTGATGAGCTTCGTGCGAAAGCACAAGAGCATGGTTTTGAATGGTTGAAACAAGAAGCCTTGGTTGCAAAACCAGACATGCTTTTTGGTAAACGGGGTAAAAATGATTTAGTTTTGTTTCGAACCAACAAGCCTGGTGATGTCACTCTTGAAGAAGCTGCAACGTGGATTGATGCGAAAATCGCAAATGAGACCGTTCTTCTTACGGGACAAAAAGGGACATTGACTCATTTTATCGTTGAGCCATTCACTCCTCACTCTCAAGATCAAGAATATTACATTTCAGCAACCACGGTTGGTGAAGACGATGTACTTTATCTATCGGCTGAGGGCGGTATGGAAGTAGAAGAGGGATGGGAAGAAAAAGTCAATGAAGTGACTATTCCTATTACTATGGATGATGCTTCTATTGCTCATTTGATCCGAGCTAACGTTCCTGCTGGAATTCCTGCGGAAAACAAAGAGCGTTTTATTGCTTTCGCTGAGCAATTCTATAAATTTTATCGCGATCAAAACTTCGCATACCTAGAAATCAATCCAATCGTTATGGTCGGAAATGATATGCACATTCTTGACCTCGTTGCACGACTTGATGATACAGCAGGATTTATGATGGCGGATGCATGGTGTGGAGCAGAGTTTCCAACAGCATTTGGTATGGAAGATCAATCTCCGGAAGAAAAAGCGATTGCTGAAGCAGACTCAAAGTCGGGTGCTTCATTGAAATTAACTATCCTGAATCCAATGGGTCGTATTTGGACGATGGTTGCGGGCGGCGGTGCATCGGTTGTTTATGCCGATACGATTGCTGATTTATCAGGAAATGTTGCTGATCTTGCCAACTACGGTGAATATTCAGGTGGACCAACTACGGGTGAAACCAAGTTTTACGCTGAAACCGTTCTTGATTTGATGACACGTCATAAAGACCCAAAAGGTCGTGACAAAATCCTTATCATCGGTGGAGCAATTGCGAACTTTACAGACGTTGCAAAAACCTTTACCGGTATTATCCAAGCATTTGAAACGTATGCTGAACGTATGAAAGCACACAATACACGTATCTATGTACGCCGTGGCGGACCAAACTATGAAAAAGGTTTGAAGGATATTAAAGAGGCAGCAGACCGTTTGGGTCTTTATATCGAAGTTTATGGGCCAGAAACGCATGTCACTGACATCGTCCGTATGGCTCTTGAGAAGTAAGGAGAAAAATATGGGTGCTTTATTTACCAAAGATACACAAGCGATTTTTTGGAACAACAATACGAGTGCAATTCAACGTATGTTGGATTATGACTATGTTATCAATCGCGTCAAACCTTCGGTTGCTGCAATCGTTGCACCAACTTCAGGTAATAAATTTGAGAAATTTTTCTATGGTGCTGATGAGATTATGGTTCCAGTTTTCCGTAATACGGTAGAAGCTGCAGCAGCGTTTCCAAAAGCCGATGTTTTATTGAACTTTGCTTCATTTCGTACTGCGTACGATGTAACGATGGAAGCGATTACAATCAAAGGTCAATTCAAAACCGTCATGGTAACGGCTGAAGGTATCCCTGAGCGTCTTGCACGTAAAATGAACCAAGCGGCTCGTGATGCAGGTGTCGTAGTTATCGGACCGGCAACGGTCGGCGGTATTGCTCCGGGCGGATTTAAAATCGCTAACGTCGGCGGAACAATTGAAAACATCATCAACTCTAAGCTTCACCGTGCAGGTTCATGTGGATTAGTAACCCGTTCAGGCGGTTTGTTTAACGAACTTTCAAACATCATCGCTATCAATGCTGATGGTATTGCCGAGGGTGTAGCGATTGGTGGAGACCGTTTCGTTGGCTCGGTATTCATCGATAATCTTCTTCGTATGGAGAGCAATCCAGAAGTTAAATATATGGTATTGTTGGGCGAAGTAGGGGGTACTGAAGAGTACAAAGTCATCGAAGCCGTCAAATCAGGTTTGATCAAAAAGCCGATTATCGCATGGTGTATCGGTACGATTGCAAAACATTTCAGTTCAGGTGTTCAATTCGGTCACGCTGGAGCTAGCGCAAATGCGGATGCAGAAACAGCGGCATTCAAAAATACTGCTATGGCAGAAGCCGGAATGTTTGTTCCTGCAAGCTTTAATGATCTTCCAAAAACCATTTCAGATGTATATACAAAACTTCGTAATGAAGGTATTGTGACTGAGATCGTAGAACCTGAATTAAAAACAGTACCAAAAGTACGTCGTAAAAAAGAGTTCATTTGTACCATCTCTGATGACCGTGGTGATGAAGCAACCTACGCCGGTTACCCAATCAGCTCCGTTGCAACTCCGGAAACCGGATTTGGAATCGGTGATGTTATCTCTCTTCTTTGGTTCAAAAAACGTTATCCAAAATGGGCAACCGATTATCTTGAGACAGTTATTAAAACCGTTGCCGATCACGGTCCGGCTGTATCGGGTGCACACAATGCAAAAGTAACGGCTCGTGCAGGAAAAGACGTTATCAGCTCACTCGTAACAGGACTTTTGACTATCGGACCACGTTTTGGCGGTGCGATCGATGATGCGGCACGTTATTTCAAATACGCCAATGACCGTGGTATGACTCCGGCTGAATTCATTGATTACATGAAAAAAGAAGGGAAAACGATTTCTGGTATCGGTCACCGTATCAAATCGGTTCGTAATCCTGATCTTCGTGTATCCGGTTTGAAAAAATACGCTGCAGAGCACTTCCCTGCAACTCCATTGCTTGATTTTGCTCTTGAAGTAGAAAAATTGACAACGTCTAAAAAAGACAACCTTATCTTAAACGTTGATGGTACTATCGGTATCTTGATGGTTGATATGTGGCGCGCACTTGGTTATTCGGAGTCTGATATTGACGGCTTCATCGAGGCAGGTGCACTAAACGCATTCTTCGTAGTAGGTCGCTCAATTGGTTTCATCGGACATATCCTTGATGAAAAACGTCTCGGTATGCCTATGTACCGTCACCCAACAGACGATATTCTTTACAACGTCGAAATGGCAGACGAGATTTAATCTTCCCTGCATTCCCACGAAAGTGGGAATCCATCCCTTCACATCTTTTCACTCTTCTTTTTCTGAATACTTTTGTTATAATCATTGCTAATAATATTATAGTTTATAGGTGATAAATATGAAACGTTTTGCTTTTACAATGCTCGAACTTGTCTTTGTTATTATAGTAATAGGTATTTTAGCTGTCCTAGCCATGCCAAACTTCAATCGTCATCCTTTGCAAGAAGCAGCGGAACAAGTTGCTGGTCATATTCGTTATACACAACATTTGGCTATGGTGGATGATAAGTTTGATCCGACTGATTCAAACTGGTTTAGAGAAAATTGGCAGATAGAATTTAAAAAGTTTAATTCACCAGCAGAAAGATATTATGAAATTTATGGGGATACAGATCATTTGGGTAATTCAGACAAAAATGAAACAGCTAGAGACCCACTTACAAATAAATTACTAGACTATGATGGAAATATTACTCATCTAACAAATAAATTTGAAATAATTGATGTGGCTTTTTCTGATAATTGTCACGTTGGTTCAGGTGTCGGACAGTTGGCATTTGATAATCTAGGACGCCCTTATTATTATCTTACACAAACACTTCCTCCTGTGGCGAATATATATCAATATCTCTTGACTTCAAATTGTACTATATCCTTGAAGCATAAAACTGACGGTAATGCTACTATCACGATTAGTCCAGAAACGGGCTATGTAACCATCGCTTATTGAACAATAAGTGAATCTTTTTCAATTTGCTACAAATTCTTTCCAAAACCCTTGACATTCCTTCCGAAATCCCCTATAATTCCCGTCCACAAACACTGGGAAGCCATTAAAAGCCAACTAGATTTGAGTTTGAGATCATTGAAAACTAAGCAGAAATGACGGTCGAGCGGATGCTTGAAACCGACATTTCT
>JAGXHZ010000053.1 GCA_024635855.1 Sulfuricurvum sp. | reverse complement strand
ATGTCTGACGCTGACATCAAAGCAGTTGCTTCTTACGTAGCAGGAATTAAGTAATCCTACTTACTCATCGCTTTGGCGATGAGATCCTCTTTATTCTGGTTTTTACGCTTTCTTTTTTAACTCTTCTCGTTTTTTCTGTTGATCGGCTAAATCATTGAGCTCTTTTTCATCGTCAAAATGCACTTGTGACATCATCTTTTTTTCATCATCAAACTGACCATTTTTAATACCCCATAAAAATGCAGCTAATGCAAGTGCCCCTAAAAATAAAGAAGCCCCTAACATCATCGCCACTACCCAACTGTCCATAATTAATTCCTTATTTATACATCCAACGGCTTCGCATCGAGTTACCCACAACGAGAAGCGAACTAAACGACATTGAAATCGCTGCTATCAACGGTATGACATATCCCATCATTGCCAGAGGAATAGTAATCGAGTTGTAGACCAATGAAATCCCCAAGTTTTGCTTAATAAGCCCATACGTTCGTCTGCTGATAGCAAACGCTTCTGCCAGTGACGTCAATGAATCGTTCAAGAGCACTACATCACTCACCTCGATAGCAATATCGCTTCCGCTTCCCATAGAAATACCGATGTCTGAGCGCGCTAACGCCAGTAAATCATTGACGCCATCACCTGCCATGACAACAACATGCCCCTCACTGTGAGCGTTCTCAATAAACGCTGCTTTTTGTTCAGGGCTTAAATATGCATGAACCTCATCAATCCCGACTTCATTTGCCACACGCACTGCAGCACGCTCATGATCTCCGGTGAGCATCACGACTCGTAATCCAAACTTTTTCAATGCAGCAATCGATTCCATTGCTTTTTCTTTCGGACCGTCACGAAGTTCATAGGTCGCTACAAGCACCCCGTTTACAGCGTAATAAAAAAGGCTTTTGTCACTTACCGACTCTGTCTCTATCGAGCTGTCCTTCATTAAAAGCGCATTTCCCCCTACAATCATCATCCCCTCATGGCGAGCAACAATTCCTCGTGCGGGAATTTCATGTAAATCATCAAGAGAAATCTGTTCTAAGTGTTCATCCCCTCGCTCTAAATATTCACAAATACCCCGACTGATTGGGTGCTTAGAAGCTTTTGCCAGTGAATAAAGAATGGAGTTATCAAATGTGTCGTGAATCGTCGCATACACGACTTCAGGGCGACCTTGCGTAATCGTCCCTGTCTTATCCAGTACCACCATCGACGCTTTCGCCATCGTCTCGATTTGCGCCGCTGATTTAAAAAGTATCCCCCGCTTCGCCCCCAATGCAAGTCCCACCAAGGTTGCAACCGGAGTCGCCAGCGCGAGAGCACACGGACAAGCGATAATAATCACCGAAATCCCCACCATCAAAGAGCGATCAAAACTGTGCGGCCAAAAGTACCAAAACCAAAACGTCCCGATTGCCAAAAATAAAATAGTTGAAGAAAAATGCTGCGATAATCGATTTGCCAACTTCTCAATATTAGGCTTATGACTCAACGCATTTTCGAGTAAATTGACCAAATTTGAGAGAGTCGAGTGGGCAAAATCTTTGGTCGCTTTGTACGTTAAGAGCGCATCAATACTCGTCGTACCACTAATAATGACATCATGAGAACGTTTAAAAATAGGCTCCGATTCTCCCGTGAGATTCGACTCATCAAAATTTCCCTCACCATTCATCACTACACCATCGATTGCACACCGTTCTCCGCTTCGAATACGGATGATGTCCCCGACTTTGACCTCATTAACATTGACTTCGCGAACCGTTTCGCCTTCAATAATCGTTACTTCTGAAGGGATATGTTTACTCATCACATCAAGAGTATCCGCAGCATTTTTACGGCTCAATACTTCTAAGAATTTTCCAAACAGCACAAACGTAATAATCATCGCTACCGAATCAAAATAGGCTTCTCCTTTTTCAAATACCGTAATATAAATAGAGTAAAGATACGCCAGACTCGACCCCGTGACCACGAGCAAATCCATCGTGACCGCACGATTTCGCAATCCATAATACGCCCCACGATAAAAAACCCATCCGCTGTAAAAAAGTACCGGTGTTGCCAAAAACCACTCGGCAATATTGAGAATCGTCTTAATATCTTGCGTAATCCCCGTAAAATACCCCGCATATTGAGCAACCGCAATCCACATCATGTTCATCGCGGCAAACGTTGCCACCGCCATACGCAGATAATATTCTTTGCGCTCTTTGTTCGCACGTACCTCTTGAAATGACGCATCATAAGGAAACGCGTTATAACCGATGGCACGAATCATATCGATAATGGCAGAGAGTTTGAGAGTATTTGCATCCCATGTAATACGGGCTTTGTTGTTGGTATAATTGATGTTCGCTTCGATGACACCGTCCATCTTATGAAGTGCTTTTTCATTGAGCCACACACACGCGGCGCAATGTATCCCCTCTATAACGAGAGAAACTTGCGATAATCCTTCTTTATCGAGAGTAACAAAACGCTCATGAAAAGCAGGGGTGTCAAAATTGGAACTTGCCTCAAACTGCTGGGTTGGCGGTGCTAAAGTGGTATCCCCCATTTTGGAATAAAAACTTTCCAGCCCTTCGTCTTTAAGAAGATGAAAAATACCTCGACATCCATTACAACAAAAGCGATACTCTCCATCGTGAATCATCACCGAATCGCTAAATTCCAAATGGCAATGATCGCATTTCACCTTAGACATATTCAAACTTCCCACATTCTCGATTTTTTCGTACATAATTGTATTGTCCGCAAATCCCCTGCATCACAATATAGACTCCGCTGCACGATCGACATGCAAACCCTATCGCCATAGAAAGATTTGCCGTAGCCTCGATGGGATTTATAGAAAAAGGGATCATTGCCCCCGTAAAAACAACGGTTTTTTGCAAGGCTAATCCTGCAATAAACTCAGCACTTAAATCCATTGTATCCGTACCATGAACGACGATAATAACTTTTTTATCACTCTTGGCTATCGTATCCGCCAATAATGAGCGATCCGCATCCTTCATTTCCAAAGAGTCTTTATAAAGTATTCCCTGAACATCAATGTCCATCACCAACGATTGAAGTATCTCTTCAACTGCACCATTGTCAGAAGGGACAAAAAGCTCACCACTTATCGGGTTATAACGCTTATTAAAAGTTCCGCCCGTGTTTAAGATAAGCATTAGAAAAGTTCTTTTAGTGAGGAAATAACACGATTTGCTTTGGATTGGCTTACATCCGTCG
Source organism: Sulfuricurvum sp. (assembly GCA_024635855.1). Next base: position 10,897 of record JAGXHZ010000053.1, on the reverse strand, counting down.
ATAAGAGAATATTCATCCCCACTCCTGCACGTTGTGCCGCCTCGATGTCTCGCTCATTATCACCGATCATAACCGAGTGTGGCATATCCAAATCGTATTCTTTCTTTGCCTCTAAAAACATTCCGGGTTCAGGTTTTCGACATTCACACACACCATCAATACTCTCATGATGCGGACAGTGATAAATATGGGTGATTGTGATTCCGAGAGTCTTAAAATGTTTTACCATCCATTGGCTCAGTTGCGCAAAATCTTCCTCGCTGTAATAGCCTCTTGAAATTCCTGACTGGTTGGTAACGATGATGATGAGATACCCGTTCTCTTGATACGCACGGCATACTTCCACTATCCCCTCAACGAGTTCAAACTCCTCAATTTTATGAAGATAGTTTTTTTCGACATTCACAACACCGTCGCGGTCGAGGAAAAGGGCTTTACGCAACCCCGCCCCCAAATAGCTCTTTTTCGATAATGTCACAGAGTATATGTCCGATAAGAATATGAGATTCTTGGATACGCGGTGTATCGTTTGAAGGAATGATGAGTGCATAATCCGCCATTTGAGCCATCTTGCCCCCATCTCGTCCGACAAGCGCTACCGTCATAATATCTTTGTCTTTTGCCGACTCGAAAGCGTTAATAATATTTTGAGAATTGCCAGAGGTAGAAATACCAATAAACAAATCCCCTTCCTGACCCATCCCCTCTAACTGACGGGAAAATACTTTGTCGTACCCATAGTCATTGCCAATCGCCGTAAGATTAGACGTGTCGGTTGTCAATGCCAACGAAGGGATAGAAGGGCGATCAAACCCATAACGCCCTACCAGTTCTGCCGCAATATGCTGTGCATCCGCTGCAGAACCGCCATTACCCGCCAACATTGTTTTTTTCCCCTTGCGATACACCTCAACGCACTCTTGAGCCACCGTGACGATCGTATCTAAAAGTGCTTCATTTTCTAAAATAGCTTGTTTTGTTGCTGCTGAATCAGCAATTTGTTTGATAATGTAATTCTTCATTTTAATAACCTTGTTTTAGTATTTTATCCCCGTTACCGAACGTACTTTTTCGATAATCGGTTGCGCAATAGCACTTGCTTTTAACGCACCATTTTTTAAAATGTCTCTCACTTCATCCTGATGCGCTTCATAATACGAACGCTTCTGGCGATAGGGACGGAAATACTCCCACAATACTTCAGCAAGATAAAGCTTGAAATGTCCATGCCCCTCACCGCCTCGCGTATAACGAGCTTGCAAAGCAACACGCTCATTTTCATCCAAAAAAAGTTTGACAATATTATACACATTACAGTTTTCAAACTCTTTGGGCTCTTCTACCCCGATGACTTCGGTCACAATCTTTTTGACGGTTTTGAGCTGCGATTTCTCTTCACCGAAAATCGTGATGGTATTGCCATAACTCTTCGACATCTTTTGCCCATCCGTACCGGGGACGGTAGCAACATTCTCATCGACTCGAAATTCAGGGAGGGTGAAAATATCCCCGTATTGGTTGTTAAATTTAGTCGCAATATCCCGCGCAATCTCAACGTGCTGAATCTGATCTTTTCCCACAGGTACGACTTGCGAGCCAAAAAGCAAAATATCCGCCGCCATCAATACAGGATACGAAAAAAGGCTGTGATTGGAGGCAATTCCACGAGCGGTTTTGTCTTTGTAACTGTGTGCACGTTCGAGTAATCCCATCGGCGTAAATCCGGAGAGTATCCAGTAAAGCTCCAAAACCTCTTTAACATCCGACTGCACCCAAAAGGTACTTTTGAGCGGATTCATCCCCAATGCTAAAAAATCCGTTGCCGCTTGCAAGGTAAGGTGGCTCAAACGCCCGCCGTCGCTGAGTGAGGACATCGCATGGTAATTGGCAATAAATGCAAATACCTCGTGCTCGCCTTGCGATTGGATCATGGGAAGGATGGAGCCAAAATAATTTCCGATATGCAAATCGCCTGATGGCTGAATTCCTGTTAAAACGCGCACTGTAACTCCTTGAATAAGGATAATTCTACCAAATAGTGACTTAAGCTTCCTCTTAAGAAAAAGTGTGCTAAATTACTATCATATCAACTGTAAAAGGATTTACCATGAATGTTCAAATTCACTCCAAAGAGATTACCCTCACTCCTCACTTAAACGATCATATTGCCGCAGCCATTGAAAATTTCCGACGTTACCACCTCGACATTACGACCGTTAATGTAAACATCAAAAAAGAAAAACAAAGCGTTGAAGTGGAGTTTGATATCCACATCGCTCACGCACAGCCTGTTATTATCACCGACAGTGACGCACAAATTGATGCTGCCATTGACTTAGCCATTGATCGTGCTAACAAAGCATTAGGACGATTGCACGATAAAATGAAAGATCATCACGCCACTTCACTTCGCGATATTGAAGTACCAGAAGAAGCAGAAGCGGAATAATTACCCCATGAATAAGAGTAACGTTGTATGTCCCCATTGCGGGGGCGTGAATGCAATCCCAATCAAAGAGTCTTACGCAAAAGCTGCTTGCGGTCACTGTAAAGGCTCTTTACTTGACACCAAACCGCTCTCTGTTGATACGGCTTCGTTTGATCGGCTGATGCTGAATGATGAACGTTTGATTATTGCCGATTTTTGGGCGCCGCGGTGCGGACCGTGTAAAAGTATGGCTCCTTCCTTCGAAGAAGCAGCACGAAGTTTCCCACTCAAAGCTCAATTTATAAAGATTAATACCGAAGAGGTTCAACAACTAGGCTCACGTTTTGGTATCCGCTCCATCCCCACCGTTATCGCCTTTAAAAATAACCGAATCGTTGATCAGTTTAGCGGTGCACTTCCAGCTTCCCAAATCATTGCTTGGGTGCGTAAACATCTTTAAAACCACCCTCTTTTCTTTACCACAGCCTAATTCTTTTTTCGCTACTCTTCGCTACTTTACTATTTAGGATATAACTCATGTACAACTGGATGCTTTGGTTTCATATTATTTCAATGGTATCGTGGTTTGCGGTACTCTTTTATCTTCCCCGTCTGTTTGTTTATCACGTTGAAAACAATCAAAACAATGGATTTTTAGAAGTCGTTGAAGTAATGGAGATGAAGATTTATAAATACATCGGCGTTCCCGCATTTTGGGCAACGTTACTATCAGGTATCGCATTGATTGCAATGTCCACCGCCCATTATGGAATGAATGTATTTCAAATGGGAGGATGGATGCACGCTAAAATGACGCTCGTAGCTATTTTGATCGCCTATTTTTTCTCACTCGGACACTACCGTCTGAAACTCAAAGAAAATAGTGCTTATAAAAGTGGGAAGTTTTTTAGAATGTATAACGAAGTACCGACGCTTCTATTAATCGGCATTGTTGCTTTTGTGATTGTGAAACCGTTTTAACCCTCCCGTCATTCTCGCGAAGGCGGGAATCCAGCTCTTATCAGTAGTATTTACTTCTCCCGTTCGCCCTGAGCCTGTCGAAGGGTAAATTCATGGTTCGACAAGCTCACCACGAACGGGAATTATCAAAATGAACGTATACAAAAGGATAAGCAACTAATGCCTTTCTACATTTATATTCTCCACTGCTCCGATAACAGTTATTACACAGGTCATACCGATAATCTCGAGAAACGCATATCCGAACATACAAGCGGTGCAATACCAAGCTGTTACACTTTCAAACGCCGACCTCTCACTCTCGTTTTCTCACAAGAATTTCCGACGAGAGATGAAGCTTTGGCTTCGGAACAGCAGATAAAAGGGTGGAGTCGTAAAAAGAAAGAGGCGATGATACGAGGAGATTGGGACGAGGTTTCGAAGTTGGCAAAGTCGGTTTAGGGAAAATTTTCTCTCCCGTTCGTGGTGAGCCTGTCGAACCATGAACTTCTATGTGAATATCCACCCTTCGACAAGCTCAGGGCGAACGGGAAATATTCATCGTACCTATACCTACTAACGCATTGCAATTTGCCAAGCAAACTCTTCTCCTGAATTGCGTAGCTCTACATACCAGTATTTTTCCATACTAGTTTTGTAAAATGGTAAGCGAAATTCATATTTTAATTTAAGACTATAATCACATGATTGAAAATCGGAACCTACTGGCATACCAATATGTGGAACAGCAGGTATTTCAGTCTTTTCACCTGCTGCAAGTTTTTTGATTGGAATACCACAATCTTTAGTATTCAGATTACTCATATTGATGCTACCCATTAGAAAATTCATGGTAGATATATCAGCAATCACATTGAAGGCAGGCAATTTTCCGATATTCTTAATGACAAATCTTGATTCAAAATTATGTTTAGTTTTGTCTTTTACTTCTTCAATTGATAGATTTGGCGGCAATGCATAATAAGCTGTGAGAAATCCTATAATGCCTAAAATGGAAGTGGCTCCAAATATTTGCAGTACAATGAAACCGTAATTTAATAATTGCTCAACCGTTTCATGATTCATTTTTTCCCTTTTCACATAAATAATAAATGACCGCCTCCACAATCTCAGGACAATAGGAATGAGTGAAAGTGAACAACTATATACATTTAAACGTTAAAGTAATCCTTGGGTAATTTCCAAGAATGTAAGGAGGTTTAGTTTCTTCATTACTTATCACTTCGAAGTTTTTATTCAAATTTTGACAATACTGTGAAGCTTCTTTATAGGCATCTGTTCGAATATCTTGCATACCAGAAAAGCCTGATGATGCTTGATTAGATATTGAATGCGTATTGTTTCCCGCTGGATAAACACCAGATTTCTCAGCACAAGCACTGAAAAAAATAACAATTGAAAACAATAACGTTACATTGATATATTTCACTTTATACCTCTTTTTTTATTAGGAATGAATACTTGATTATAGCAAAAACAATAAAAAATTAAACTATAGGTTTTTGTGATTTAATAAGCTGGATTCCTAATTAAGTCAGGAACGACAGAGGTGGCATCCGTTCGCCCTGAGCCTGTCGAAGGGTGAATGAAAACAAAGCTCATGGTTCGACAAGCTCACCACGAACGGGAAAGTTATCAAAACAAGGGGCGGTTTACCACATCGCTCTTTTCTTATGCGTTTGTGGTTTTTTAGAAACGTTTTTACTTTTTGCTTTAAAGAGTACCGGCGTCCCCTCAAAATCAAACTGCTCTCGCATCTGATTCGTCAAATAACGGCGATAACTAAAGTGTAACCCTTGAGGCTTGTTCATAATCAATGCAATACGCGGAGGACGAATATCGTACTGGGTTGCGAAATACAGACGGATATTCATACCGTTGATACTTGGCAAGATATGCTTACGCATTGCTGCTTGGATTACCTCATTGAGCTTGCTCGTCGAAATACGCTGCGAGTAGTTTTCATTAATTTTGAGCAACATATCGAAAATTCGGTGTACGCGCTGTTTGCTTTGCGCCGAAATTGTAATGATCGGAGCATAGCTCAAAAATTTAAAGCGATCCCGTACTTCAAGGATAATTTTTTCATAATCTTCTTTTGGAGCCATGTCCCATTTATTGAGGACAATCAAACACGCGAGGCGATTTTTATCGACAAAACCGGCGATTTTTTCATCCAAATCCATAAACGGCTGTGACGCATCGAGAACAAGTAAAGCGATATCTGCATTTTCAAGCATCTCTTCGGTACGCATAAGAGCGTATTTTTCAATTCCTAAAATCTTCCCGCGCTTACGAATCCCCGCCGTGTCGATAAAGGTAATTTTTTTACCCTCATACTCAACCTCTTCATCGATAGGGTCAATCGTTGTCCCGGCAACCGAACTCACGACCGAACGTTCTTCACCCAAAAGCGCATTAAGAAGTGAACTCTTTCCGACGTTGACACGACCGATGATAGCCACTTTCATCTTATCGGTATTTCCGGGTTCATACTCTTTTACAAGACCTTTGAACGCTTCTTCCATCTCTGCAAGATCACCTTTCATCTCTCCATCGTCATCTTCGTCGTCCATATCATCATCGTCGTCATCCGACTCTTCATCATACGATTCAACAAACGAATCAAAACCATCCATTTGATCGTCGTCTCCCTCTTCACCCGCTTCAGGCTCTGGCTGAACGATTGCGGATTCAGGAAGTACCGAAGCAACCCAATTTAACAATGGCAAAATAGAACGATTATGCGAAACAGAAATACCGAAAATATTATTCGTACCAAACTCATAATATTCCCAAAGCTTCTCTTGCATCTTGTCATTGTCAATTTTATTGACGACCAATGCAATCGATTTTCCCATCGCTTCAAGCTCATAAAAAAGTTTTTTATCGTCCTCTTCAGGTAAACTTTTACCGTCCACCATAAAGAGGATAATGTCCGCTTTATGCGCCGCTTCAAGCGATTTTTCTTTGATTCGATCGAAAAGTTCGCACCCCTCGTCCAATCCGCCTGTGTCGAGAATTTCGACTTGTTTATCGACAACTACGGCGACACGTTTTTTGACATCTCGCGTTGTACCTGCTTGTTCGGAGGTAATCGCGTCACGCTGTTTCAGTAAACGGTTGAACAAAGAACTTTTGCCAACGTTTGGTTTACCGATAATGGCTAATTTTTGCATTAATTGCCTTTTTAAATAAGTGTTTCATTATAGCGTAAATGCACTTAGGGTATGATTTTGAGATGACATACTATGACTTTAACCAATTTAAAACTGATGTTCCTCGTCTTGGGTCTCTTTGTGAAACCTTTCAACCCGATACTATTTTAGCCGTTGCACGAGGAGGGATGACCTTAGCCCATGCTTTGTGTATGCATTTGGATGTACGAAATCTTCAAAGCATTCGATGTGAAAGTTATGATGGAGATGAACAGCGTACAGCACTAACCATACTAGGTGAATCAACATTCTCACCCTCTAAACGTATTTTAATAGTTGATGATATTGTTGACAGCGGTCAAACACTCCATACTCTTTTGCTACTTATACAAAGCAATAACCCTGATGTTATTTTTAAAACCGCTTCACTCTTCACCAAGCCCACTGCCCTCGTTCAGCCTGATTTTTTCTTATATGAAGCTACGGATTGGATTGATTTTTTTTGGGAAAGAGATTTCTTAAAAATCAATTTGGTATAATCCGCACAATTAGAAAACTTTTCAATATTTTATCCACCAAGGATTGTTATGCCAAAAGAGTACATCTTCACTTCTGAATCCGTCACCGAGGGACATCCCGATAAGATGGCAGATCAAATTAGTGATGCGATTTTAGATTACATCATCGAACATGATACAAAAGCGCGTGTGGCTTGCGAAACGCTTGTTTCCAATGGGTTTTGTGTTATTGCCGGTGAGCTTAAAACCACCGCGTATGCCCCAATGCAAGAAATTGCCCGCCAAGTCGTTCGTGAAATCGGCTATACTGATGCAACTTACGGATTTGATTACCGCTCATGTGCAGTCCTCAACGGTATCGGTGAACAATCTCCCGACATCAACCAAGGTGTTGACCAAGCAGATGGTGAGATCGGTGCGGGAGATCAAGGATTAATGTTTGGTTACGCATGCCGTGAAACCGAAGTGCTTATGCCATTGCCTATCCACCTATCACACCGTCTTGCAGAGCGCTTAGCGCAAGTGCGTAAAGAGGGTATTATCCCTTACCTTCGTCCTGATGGAAAAACACAAGTCAGTATTCGATATGTGGATGACAAACCCGTATCCGTTGAAACCGTAGTTGTCTCCACACAACACGCCCCTGAAATTTCTCAAGAAAAATTGCATGCAGATATTATCAAAGAAGTCATCGAGTACGTTATTCCTAAGGAACTACGAGCTGAAAATATTGTTTATCACATCAATCCAACCGGTAAATTTGTTATCGGAGGTCCTCAAGGGGATGCGGGACTTACGGGACGAAAAATCATTGTCGATACCTACGGCGGGGCATGTCCTCACGGAGGCGGAGCGTTTAGCGGTAAAGATCCGACCAAAGTGGATCGTTCAGCTGCATACGCTGCTCGCCATGTGGCTAAAAATCTTGTTGCTTCAGGTGCGTGTGATCGTGCTACCATCCAAGTATCCTACGCAATCGGAGTCGTTAAGCCTATCTCCATCATGGTTAACACGCACGGTACTGCTGTTGTTGCCGAAGAAAAAATCGAAGCGTGTGTCAACGAACTGTTTGATCTTACCCCTCGCGGTATTATTGAATCACTCGACTTATTACGACCGATCTATCGTAAAACTGCTGCTTATGGGCATTTTGGACGTGAACTTCCTGAATTTACCTGGGAAAAAACCGATAAAGCAGATGCCATTCGAGCCTACTTAGGGCTGTAATCTTTTCTCTTTGTCATTCCACATTTAATCGGGGATGACAAGAGGTAACACCCGCACTTGAAAATCCACTAAAACTTTTCTTTTTTTAGCTACCTTTAAAATTCTTCTGTTATAGTTACCCATATTTATAATTTAGGAGAACCTATGGCAGTAGTTATTAACGACACCTGTATTAACTGTGGCGCTTGTATCGACGAGTGTCCGGTAGAAGCAATCGTAGACGAGGATGATAACCCGACGGGTGAAGAAATTTACTACGTTTATGGCGACAAATGTGTCGAATGTGTAGGTCACCACGATGTTCCTGCATGTGCGACTGCTTGTCCGACTGAGGGTTGTATTACATGGGATGAAGTTGGCGAAAGTCCGGCACACCGTGATGATATCAGCGCTGAAATGCGTTCAAGTAAAGCAAACGTCGTAGATTAAATCATTTTTGAAGGATAATTCCCTTCAAAAATCTTTCTTTCCCCTTTTTCTTCTTCTTTAATATTACTCAAATTATTATTTCGCTATAATCCCGCTCTATTATTTACATAAAACAGGAGCATTGATGGAACAAACATTGTCAATCATCAAGCCTGACGCCGTAGCAAAAGGTGTCATTGGAAAAATTTTGGATCGTTTTGAGACAGATGGTCTTAAAATCGCAGCTACCAAAAAAGTTCAGCTTAGCCGTCAAGACGCTGAAGCATTCTACGCAGTACACGCTGCTCGCCCTTTCTTCAACGACCTTGTTGATTTTATGGTAAGCGGTCCTGTAGTTATTACGGTTCTTGAAGGCGAAAACGCTGTTCTACGAAATCGTGATTTAATGGGTGCTACTAACCCTAAAGAAGCAGAAGCTGGTACTATCCGTGCTGATTTCGCTGAAAACATTGATGCAAATGCTGTTCACGGTAGTGATTCAGTTGAAAACGCTAAAAATGAAATTGCGTTTTTCTTTTCAGGACGCGAGATTTCCTAAGTGAATTTAATTCCATTTAAACACTTAAACTCTATCCCCTTAGAGTTTGACGTTGTCGTGGAAAATGTCTTTTTTAAAGGAACTTTGGTTCATAAAAAAGGTAAAATTGCACAGTTAAACGGTACAATAACGGGAAGCATCTCAATGCCTTGTGATTTATGTGCTGAAAACATTGAAAGAGTCCTTAATGAAGAACTCTTTTTTTATCTTTCAGACGGTATCATAAGTGACAATGAAGATGAGCTTGATATTGTAGAAATCACGACGCCAATGATTGACATGGAAGAGCTTTTAAGCTCTGAAGTTGAGCTCATTAAAAGCGATTATTTTTGCTGTTCGCTTTGCGAAGGCAAAACAATAGAACAAGAGTTCTAAAATTTAAATAGAAAGGGATCAATACTATGGCAGTACCTAAAAGAAGAGTGAGTCACACTCGCGCAGCAAAACGCAGAACTCACTATAAAGTTTCACTTGCTCGTCCAGTTAAAGACAAAGACGGCACGTATAAATTGTCTCATTACGCTAACCCAGTTACCGGTGAGTATAAATAATTGATGATCAGAATTGCTATTGATGCAATGGGTGGGGACTTCGGTCCTGAACCAATTGTTAAAGGAACCATAGAAGCTCTTAAAGAGAAAAAGTTCGAAGCAATTTTGGTTGGCAAAAAAGATGAAATTTTGTCTTTGCTACCCAAGGGCTATAAAGACAAGATTTTAATTATCGAAGCAAATGATGTTATCGATATGGGTGATGCAGCGACAGATGCGCTCAAGCGTCAAGACAGCTCTATCTACAAAGCCGTAGAACTGGTTCGAAACGGTCAAGCTGACGGTGTTGTAAGTGCAGGACATAGCGGTGCTACAATGACCCTTGCAACGCTTCGATTAGGGCGGTTAAAAAACGTATTACGTCCGGCATTGGTTACATCCATGCCGACTAAAAGTGGGAAACGCAGTATCTTGATGGATGCCGGAGCCAATGTTGACTGCAAGGCTGAGCACCTCTCTCAATTTGGAATTATGGGATACTATTACGCTCAAGACATGTTCAAAATAGCTAATCCACGTGTTGGCTTACTTGCTAACGGTGAAGAAGCTTCCAAGGGAAATGAAATCACCAAAGAAGCATTCAAATTACTTGAAGGTCAGCAAGGATTTATCGGTAATGTCGAAGGTAACAATATCTTTGACGGCTCTTGTGATGTTATCATTTGTGATGGATTTATCGGTAATTTGGTTCTCAAAGCCTCTGAGGGTGTAGCCTCTACAATCAGTTACTTCATCAAAGAGTACATTCGCAAATCACCTATTGCAATTACCGGTGCGTTGCTGATGCGTAAAGTATTTCATTTACTGAAAAAAGAGATTGATTACGCCGAGATTGGCGGAGCACCTCTCGTTGGAATCAAAGGATGTGCGATTGTAAGTCACGGTAAAAGCAATCCTAAAGCCATTAAAAATGCTATTTTCCAAGCAATTCGCTACGTCGATACAGGTGTAAATGTACACATAGAAAATCGTCTTGAAGAACTTAAAAACTAAACTAGCCTGACACAAAGGTACACCATGTATGCAGCCTTCCGCTCTATTGGAGCTTATGTCCCCACAAAAATTCT
>JAGXHZ010000008.1 GCA_024635855.1 Sulfuricurvum sp. | reverse complement strand
GGATTGGCACGATTGTAGAGGTCAATATTTACATTGATAATCGAAAGAGGAGTATTGATCTCGTGCATCGAATCTTTGATAAATTGATCCAGACGGGTGTTTAACCGCTGAAACGGCAAAGCAAACCGATCCAGAAAAAAGAGCGATAAGACAAAAATCAAGAGTGCAATCGTTAACAAGATAATGACCACATCCTGATAGATCCGAACATACGAAAGTTCTCCCCCAACCACTAGATACGATGCATCAAAATAACGTTTCTCCGGCAATGAAACAACCAAATAGGCATAACCGTCGCTTACATGGTATCCAGTTGTCTGAATTTCTAACGGTTTTTGTATCAAAGTAAAAATGGGAAGAAAATGCTGATTGTATAATCCGGACTCAAACGATCGAAAACGGGGATAATCGAATGCATTTTTATCTTTTTGGTCAAATTCTTCCATAGCACGCACCACGAGATGCGATTTTGCTTTAAGAGAGAACTCATATTGGATCTCATGTACGTATTTCATATAGGTGACATACAAATACGTCGGTGTCAGTAACAGCACCGCAACGAGCATCGTGTACAAAAATGCATTTTTAAGAGCGTAACGTTTATCGTTCAATGATGTACCCCAATCCGCGTCGGTTTTGGATAATCTCGATGGGAAGTTTTTTACGCAGATTATTGATCTGCACTCGGATGTTTGCCGGATCGACGTACTCCCCCCATATCTCATCTTGGAACATCTCGACCGAAACGATTTGATTGTTGTGCTTGAGCAACACGGCAAATATCTCTTTTTCAGTTTTACTCAATGCAATATCATGACCGTTATGACTGAGGCTAAAATTCTCTGTATTATAGATGAGTCCATTTCCAAAATCGAGCAGACTCTTTCCGTCATGATAATAACTTTTTAGCGCGTGCATAATGCGTAATTGCAGCTCAGTGAGATCAAAAGGTTTACGTATATAGTCACAGCATCCCGATTTGTACCCCTCTTGCAAATCATCCACATTGACCATGGAGGTGAGAAAGATAGCGGGAGTTTTATTCCCCTCTTTACGCAATGTCCGAAGCATATCAAACCCGTTCATCCCCGGAACATTCACATCGAGCAAATAAAGATCGTATCGCGATTCATACGTCGCATCAAAAGCCTTCTCGCCATTGGAAAAACCGGTCACTTCAAATCCCATGTCTTCTAAAAACTCGGTAATACTAATCCTCAGCATGTATTCGTCTTCGAGCAAAAGTACCTTCATCGAATCTCCCCTTTTACTTCTTTTGAAACTTTATAATCCAATAACATCCCAATCAGTTCTTCTTTGGAATAGGTATTTAACCGTTCCCGCGCCTCGTCTAAAAAAAGCTCCCGATCTTCCGGTGCAACGACATCTTTGAGATACAAGAGATCTTTATCGTACGTACTGTGGAATAATGCATTATCCATCGATTTTTTCATCATAACGTCGTAAAGCTCATCACGGCTGAGATGGATCAAAAACGAAATATCTTCTCTGTCGGAATGGGAATAAGCACTCACTTGTTTTTCGGTCAAAGAAAACACAAATGCACCAATCGTCTCTCCCTCTCCATTCTTCATCGGTTCATAAAAAAGGTATTTTCCCTGTCGAAAAAGAACACGAGCTTGTTTAAAGGCTTTAAAATCAACCCCTTCAAGCAACTTCAAATCACTTTGCGTATATTTTGGATTCGCCAAAATATATTCTTTCCCGATTGCAGGACTCTCTTGCATAAAAACAGCGGTCTCATAAAATCGTTCATCCATTAAAATATACAGATCAATCCCCAACCGGTCAAAATACTCCTGCGTTGATTCAAAAAACGATACCACTTCGACAAATCCGATCATCTTTTCTTCATAATATACCGGCACAGTGGCCTTGATCCCAAGCTTGCGCCCTACTTCGATAGCCGCTCTGGGTTTTTTATGATTTTGAAAATAAAGTAAATCGGGACGATGAAAATCCAAAGGCATTCCCGCATACGAGTTGTCCCAACTGCGCGCAAAAATAAAGTAATCGGACGTAATAATCTGTGAACGAATCAACGTCTTTGTGTACAATTGAATCGATTCCATCACCTCTGAGAGAATTTTAAACCCTTTGTCCTCATCTTCTTGCTCCAGCGCATCGCTCAAATTCGAATTTTGACTCAGAATCAACGAATAGCGAAGTGCCGTTGAACGCTCCTTATCGAGCTGATTGTTTAACGCCATTGAGAGTTGATCGCTGAGTCTTTGCAGTGTTTGCGATGTTACCTCTTTTTCCAAACGGAAGAAAATAACGCCTAAAATAACGATAATGACTAAAAAAACCGCAGCAATCATTTTTTTATTCCCAAACACCTGCATCACTTTTTCAATCATCCGGCTCATCTGCTCTTTTTTCCCATCTTATAAACGTACGCCAACACTTCCGCAACCGCAGCAAATAGCAGCTCCGGAATAGGATGGTCAATCTCTACATCCTTATAAAGAGCTCGTGCCAAAGGTGGATTTTGCACCAAATGTACACCATTTTCACGGGCTATTTTTTTGATCTGAATCGCAATGTTATCAACGCCTTTAGCAACGACCACAGGTGCGTTATGTTTTGTCTCGTCGTATTTGATTGCCACCGCATAATGGGTAGGATTGGTAATGACCACATCCGCTGTCGGTATTGCCGACATCATCCGCTTTCGTGCCGCTTGCATTTGAATTTGGCGGATTTTAGCTTTGATGTGAGGATCCCCTTCCATGTTCTTCATCTCATCTTTAACCTCTTGCAGCGACATTTTAAGCTTATCAAAATAGTGTTTTCGGGTCAAAAATAAATCAACAACAGCGTATAAAAATAAAATAACCAACATAACAAAGGCCAAAATTATTGCCTTCTCTTCAAACCAAGCCATCTGATCCCAAAGACTAAATAAAGCAACGGTCGGAAGCTCTTTTATATACGACCAAAAAAAGAGAAAACCGATTCCCATTGCCGTAAACGATTTAAAGGTAATTTTTAACGCTTCGAGTACTTTTTGCATACTCAACATATTTTTGAGTCCCGCTATGGGGTTAATTTTTGAAAAATTCGGAGTTAAAGGTTTCGTTGTGAAATTAAATCCTATTTGAGATACCGTACCTGCAATCCCCGCAACGGCGATAATAGCGCTAATAGGCAAAATCATAATGAACAATTCTTTAAACGTTACAAACGCAATATCAATTAAATTCGTCTCTTCCAGCGGATGATTCATAAGTGAAAAATAATACCGAGTGAGCGCAAGCAGATGCTCAGAAATAAAGGGCAAAAGCATTAAGAGCGCTAAAATAGCTACAAATAAAACAATAACCCCCGCCGTATCCTGACTACGGGGAACATTCCCCTCTTCTCTGGCATCTTCGAGCTTCTTGGCGGTGGGTTCCTCTGTCTTTTCTTGATCGTCAGCCACTTATTAATCCATTTTCATTGACATGTCTATCCAGTTAGCCTGATGGATGAGTGAACCCGTACTGATGGCATCCACACCCGTTTGTGCATAACTTTCGATGGTTGAGAGGGTAATATTTCCGCTTGCTTCGAGCAAAACACTGGAATGATGCTCCCATTTATACTCCACCACTTCACGCAATGCTTCCACAGACATATTGTCACACATCACAATATCCGCCCCCACTTCCATCGCTTTTTTTGCCATCTCGATCGTTTCAGCTTCAATCTCAATCTTTGCCGTAAAAGGGATTTTAGCCCGTGCATCGTCCATAAACTGCTCTAAATTTTCAATCGTTTTAAGATGAGTATCTTTGAGCATCAGCGCATCATCCAGACCCATACGGTGATTCGTAGCCCCCCCGATACGAGTCGCATATTTTTCGAAATTGCGCAACATCGGTCGAGTTTTTCGAGTATCAAGAAGTTTCGTACCGTAGGGAGCCACAAGATCAACATATTGACGCGTCAACGTGGCAATCGAACTGGCGTGCAACAACATATTGAGCAGCGTTCGCTCAATGCGAAGCAACGTATGCGAATCACCGCTAAGCCCCAACAGCACATCCCCCGCAACAAATCGTTCCCCATCGCGTTTATGCCAAAAAATTTCAAATTTTTCCAACTCTGCCAATACACGCAGATACTCTTCCCCCGCTAAAACACCGTCGCTTTTAGCAATAATCTTCGCACTCGCAGGAACAGCCTCAGATACACGAGCATACAAATCCCCCCGCCCTACATCTTCGGCTAATACTTCTTGGATAAATTTTTTAATCATACAGTTACCTTTTTATCGTTTTACCATGTCAAATACTATCTCGCTCCCACTCTCCTGAGTGGGAGTGTGTAGCATCCGTCTACAAATGAGGGGAATACCCAAGGGTAGGATTATTTCAATGTGGATATTGCTGAACTAACAATATGTTCCGCAATTGCTTTAAGCTGTGGAATTTTTTCGCGTATTACCCGTTCGATAATCGCTTCAATATCTCCTATTTTATCGATAATAGTTTGAAATCGCACGATAGCTTCGTCA
Organism: Sulfuricurvum sp.; assembly: GCA_024635855.1. The sequence continues at coordinate 1,237 of JAGXHZ010000008.1, read as the reverse complement.
TTAAACATAGATAGTCTTTTGGAGAATATATTCACCACTTCGCCCTCGTAAACCTGTCTTATCAGCAAGATCGACACTACATGCAAAATGGTGTGAAATCTCTTCTCTAAGCTCCTGTAAAATACTAAAAGCTTTGAGTGGATCGATATTCGCAACAAATCGAGGAGTCGTTTCGATTAACACATCGATATCGCTGTCTTCCTTTGCTTCATCTCTGGCAAACGATCCAAAAAGTCCATGGATTACAATGCCATTTTTTTCATGAGCAGATTTGATGGTACGAAGATATTCTAAAATAGCCTCTTTGGTAATCATAGTTAAACCTTGCATTTCTAGCTTAGAGTATTATAACAAAATCGAGTGAATTAGAAGCTATTCTATCCTAGGAACATAAAGCATAATCAAATTTGATATGCGGTGTCAATATCTTCACGAAATTATTCCGATGTAATACCACTTGAAACAATTATACTGTCTATCTTTAACTGTACATAAGTATTTTGTCATCCCGCACCCGTTCGCCCTGAGCACTTGTGCCCTATATGGTATGTCGAAGGGTGAGGAAATATTGATTCCGTGTCGTGAGACGGAATGACAGTGGGGATTACTATTTTAAAAAGTGAAGATTAAATACATGACCTCAATTTCGGAAGTGACGATTCAGTGTCGCAAAAAGATAAATAGCGGGACTAATACCCAAGTGGGGCAGCTCCAGTCCCACTTCCGAAAGCAGAAATCACCATTTATTTCTTAACTGAATGGCACTCTTAATATCTATAGATTCAGTCTCGTGGCACGGAATAACAGTGAAGATTGAATACATGACCTCAATTTCGGAAGTGACACTTCAGTGTCGCAAAAAGATAAATACCAAGGGGGCAGCTCCAGTCCCACTTCCGAAAGCAGAAATCACCATTTATTTCTTAACTTAATGACAGTCTTAGTGTTTGTGGATTCCGTGTCGTGGCACGGAATGACAGTGGGAATTTATTTTTGATTTAAGTATGTCGCTAAAAAAATGAAGATTGAATACATGACCCCTATTTCATAGTTTATTGTATCATATCAGCGGTTTTGAATCACTATTGCATCTTATACCTAATTTTGGATAGAGCTGATAAGTAAAATCAGCTAAAGAATTATCGTTGATTCATTTTGATTCAGCTGTCACCGTTTTCCCGATTTGTTTAGTGGTTAAAAATTTCTAACCACTTTTTCCGACGTTTAATAGTGGATT